>CAIUDS010000656.1 GCA_903897985.1 uncultured delta proteobacterium | reverse complement strand
GGGGAGCTGAAAAACAAAGCTTGGGCGTCCTTGCTTTTGCCCGCATAGTAGGTCCAGTTTCCGGTATTAAGCGAAGCCCCCCCCTCCGGACAGGCCTCTTCCCGATAGGCGCTGAGGATGAATGGCTCTGCGGTCAGGACGGAATGCGCGAGGCTGACCCCCTGCATCTGAGGCGACGGCGGGACTCGGGCAAAATCCATGATGGTGGGCGCGAGATCAATCAAGCGGCCCCGAGCTTTGATCGTTCGCCCGCCGGGGATCACGCCCGGCTCGTAAAAAATGCAGGGCGCGTCGGTCATTTTGGGAACCGTTTCCCCGTCGCTTAAGGTGATCAAATCGGCCGGACCACGGTTGCGGTTTAAGACCATGACCAGTAAAATCCCGCGCTTGGCGCCGGCTGCGCGAGTTTCCAGCCCCGCCTCCAACCCGGCGATAAACTCGTCCAGGGTTTGGTTCCGCTCTGCGCGGACGGGTTCCCGGGTAACCGAAGAGGCCTCCTCGGACTTCCCGCCCAACCGCCAATTCACATATAAGAATATTTTTTGATCGGGCTTCGCCTGGGACAGCCATTGAACGATTTTCCGGAAATCGTCCGCGCGGCCGCCCCGAAAGTTCCCGCCGAAGGCATCGAATCCCCTGCCAAAACCCAGTTCCAGGTCATCCTCGCCGCCGAACCTGAACGCCGCGGTCCGATAGCCGCTACCCTTCATGATTTCGGCAAGGGTCATCCACTCGGAGCCCAGCGCATTGCGGTTCCGGCCGCAGGGATTGACCCGGTGCACGGACGGGTAGAGGGAAGTGAGCATGGTCATCTCATTGGCCGCTTCCCGGCTGGATTGATCGGCCAGGCTGAAAACAACGGTGCCTTGCGCGGCAAGGTCATTGAGCCGGTTGGAAAGATTGGGCCCGGTCCCCGCGCCCGGCGAAAGGGTTCCGTCGAAGCCGTGGAGGTTAACTAAAATGATGTCGGGCGGTTTGCCCTGCTCGGCTGCCGGATGCTTGTCCACCCGGTAAAGCGCAAATTTATATATTTTATGATTATTGTTCACCACCGATTCGATGACCTTCTCGCCGACAAAGTCAAGGCCCGGCGCCGAGATGCGGTTGTAATACTGGTCCATAAAATCGGCCGGAGCTTTCAGCCAGATTAACCGGTTTGACTCGACCAGCACATAGTCCGCATTTTGGCTTTGGGCGTAAATGGAAACCCGGTTTAAATTGTCAACCGGCATCAGGTACCAGTAATTCCCGCTATAGAGCGAGAATTGAGGGCTGAAGGACATGATAATCTTGTGGGCATTATCCCCCAGTTCCTGCCGGAGCCAGGCCCCGGCTTCTTGGTAGACTTTTTCTTGGAACAGGTCCCGCGGATCTTTAAAGGATTTTTCCAGATCCCTTTTGGGCTGGGAGAAGATCAAGACCATGGCCAGAATGGGCACCAGCTTCCTTCCGTCCTTAATGGAAAACCTTGAGACCGACACTAACTGCGCGGATTCCCGCAGCAATTTTAGGCCGCTTCCGGCCCCAATTGCCATCAGGATGGTCAAGGGGCAAAAATAATAATCGGAAACCGTCACGGTCAAGGGCACGATCAGGCCTTGCGGCGCGAACCAGAGCAAGAGCAAAATGTATTTGTGCTTGTCCATCCGGTATTCTTTCCGGGTGAACCATCCCACCGCCAGCAAGAGCAGACCTCCGAGAATAATCGGCGAGGTGATCCTTCCCTCGGCGATTTCCCTTTGATAGGCAAGGCTCAGATCCCGGGCAACCCCGGTCAAATATTCCGTGGAATTCCGGACCATGAATTCCAAGGGAGACCCCGACTGCGCCTTCTCCAGGTTTTGCAGGACGGTCGCATTCTGATTCAAACTGCGTTCATCTATGTACCATTCTTTTTCTTTCTTGCGCTGATAGCCCTTTTTAAAAAATTCCTGCCGGGGCCTCAGCATAAAAACCCCAGTTTTTTGGTAGCAGTAATAGTCAAAGGGAAACATGATCGCGCCGGCCGCCGCGCAGGTCACCAGAAAATATTTCGAGGCCTGCTTGAAGCTGATCCGTCCGGCGCCGGCCCACATCCAGATCAAGGAGAGCGCAAGGCCGGCCAGGATGACGATCCCGCTGGACTTGGCCAGATAATCCAGGCCCGCAAACAGACCGGCCAGCAAGGCCCATTGGAGTTTTTTTTCCTCAAAAAGGCGAAACCCAAAATACATAAAAAACGCCATCAGAAAAATAAAGACCGGCTCGTTAAAAACATTCGACCCGACCTCCACCAGGATCGGGTACCCCACCAAAAGCGCCGCGGCATACAAGCCCACCTCGCTTCCAAACATCCGCCGGGCCAGCAGGTAAACCGGCACCAGCATCATTCCGCCCATGATAATGTTGACCGCTTTTGCCGCCCACACCCATGAGCCGATCAGCATGTGGAATGCCGCGATCAGCATCGGATAAAGCGGCGGATAAAATGGAGTTTGCCCCTCGGGGCCCCGGGCCCAATAAAAAATGGACAGGTTCCCGTGCCGCAGCCCCCAAGCGTGCATAATGTAGCCGCATCCGTCAAAATAGATCGGCGCAAACCAGGCGAAGGCGGCTCGGACCAGGATGGCCGCGCAAACCAGGACGACCAGAATTTTTCGATGGCCCGGGTCGTTCATGTTTTTCCAAGCATCTCTTTCATTGCGGTTTCCGGACCTGAAATAGCGCGACCGGATCGGGCTTCTCGTATTTTGCCTTCTGCATGGTTCTGCCCAGAAAAATCAGATCGTCGCTCTCAAGGCCTTTGCGGTTGATGAAATATTTAATGGAAGACATGTTCAGATGATGATGCCCAAAAAAGCCGGATTCCACCAGCAGGTAATCGGCCTGGGAGCTCTTCGCGTAATTGATGATCCGCTCCGGGCCTTCCACCGGAAGCAGGTACCAATAATTGCCGCTGAACAGGGCCGCTTCCGGCGAAGGGGCCATCAGGATTTTGCGATTCGCTCGGGTCTGGTCTTTCACCCATCGGCCCAGTTCGCGGTGCCCCTGGTCCTGCAGCTTCAGCTTGTCTTTATCCAGCAACAGGTGCTTGAGATGGCTATGGGGTAATCCGAGGATAAAGATCAGCAGGATCGCCGGCAGAATCGTCGAGGGCTTGAGGCTGACTTTGAAAAGGCCGCTCAGCAACCGGGCAATCGCCCGGGTCAGGCTGAAGGCTCCGGCTGCGGCGAAGAAAACCAGGGGCAGGATCAGCGGCGTGAAATAGCGGTCCAAAACCGAACTGGTCATGGGCACCAGGATCAGCGCAGGAAAAAACCAGCCGGCGCAGTAGGCGTATTTATCCAGCTCGGCCCGGGATTCTTTGCTGAGGATCAGGCTCAAAATCAAAATCGAGATGGAAATGGAAATGAGCGGGGGGCTGATCCGGTTCTGGACAAATCCCCGGAGGAAGGCGTCTTTAAAATCCAGTTTAATCCAATTGAGATAGATTTCCGGGTTGGCGGCAATGAAAGCCAGGGGCGATTGAACTCGGGCGAGTTTGAAATTGATCAGCTCGTCGCCTTTCGGGGCCAGGGTCTTTTCGTTGATTTCCCATTGCAGATCTTGATTGAAGCGGTAGCCCTTCTTGAAAAATTCCTGGCGGGCCCGCAGAGCCCAACCGCCATCTTTGGCATGGCCGTAGAATTCATAAGGAATCGCAAAGAGCGAGAACCCCAACAGGGCAAGCGCGGCTAATTTTGCAAACCGGGCAGCGGACAGCCGGCCGACGGCCAGCCAGAACCAGGTCAGGATCAAACCCGCGGACACGGCGCCCACGATCGCCTGGGTGCGGGTCAGGTAGGCCAGCCCGAGCCAGACGCCGGTCAGAAGAGCGGCCGAGCCCTTTTGCTCCGCCACCATCTTCCATCCCCAGAGCATGGCGAGCGCGAGCAGGAACAGGAAGAGCGGCTCGGAATAGGCGTTGGATCCGACCTCGACCAACAGGGGAAAAGCGACCAGGGCAGCGCAGGCCAACAGGGCGATTTCCCAGCCGAACATTTTTTTCCCGAGCCAGAAGACCGGCAGCAGGAGGAGGCCGGAGAAGAAAATTGCCGCGGCCTTGGCTGAAATCACCCAATCGTGGATGAACAGATGGGAAATCATGATGGCCAGCGGATAGAGCGGCGGGTAATAATGGTCAATCCCCTTGGCCCAGTAAGCGGTGGTTAGGCGGCCTTCGGCAAGGCTCCAGGCATGCATGATGTAGCCGCAGCCATCGAAAAAAATCGGGGCATTATAAGCCACGGCCAGCCGGAGCATAATGGCCAGCAAAACCAGAACCCCAAGCGTAATCTCAGCTTTCCTATTTCCAACTCCCAGCAATAATCCTCTCTTCTCCCAAAGAATGAATTCAGCTTAAGTTTACGCTGAGCCCGTCCGTTTACGATTCTATCGCAAACCTCGAAAATAGCAATAGAGGTTCCACCCGATTCTCATGAGCCGCGATGCATTCGTCTCAAGGCCGGGTACCCCCCGGTCGCGGCCCGCAAACCGCGCCGCCGAGGCGAAAGATACGCTGTAAAAACAAACAAGAACCGGGCGGTCAAACTTCGGCCGCCCGGCCCTTGTCCACTGCAATAGTCGCCTCGCCCGCCCAGGGCGACGCTCTTAATCAATCCACCAATTCGATCAAACCCGCCGCGCCCATGCCGCCGCCGATGCACATGGAAACGATCCCGCGTTTTTTGCCCAGCCGCTGCAACTGCGCGATGATGGTGGCGGTCAGCTTGGCGCCGGTGCATCCGAGCGGGTGCCCGAGCGCGACCGCGCCGCCGCAGATGTTGACCTTGTCCTCCCAGCCGGGGATGTTCAGTTCGCGGATGCTGTACCAAGCCTGGCTCGCAAACGCCTCGTTGATCTCGAACAGGTCTATGTCCCCGATCTTCAGTCCGGTCTTGTCCAGAAGCTTCGGGATTGCCCATCTCGGGCCCACGCCCATTTCCTCCGGCGGGCAAGCGATCACCTGGAAATTGAGAAACCGCGCCAGGGGCTTGATCCCGAGTTCGTCACATTTTTCCTTGCTCATCAGGATGGAGACCGCGCCGCCGTCGGTGGTCTGGGAGGAATTCCCCGCGGTCACCGAGCCGTCCTTCTTGAACACCGGTTTCAGTTTCGCCAGGCCTTCCATGGTGGTGTCCGCCCGAACGCCGTCGTCCGCGGCAAAAGTATAACGGCTCTTGGTCGCCACCCCGCCCTTCATCGAATATTTTACGGCCGAGATGGGCACGACTTCCTTGAAATAACCGTTCTTCTGCGCCGCGGCCGCTTTCTGGTGCGACCGCACCGAAAGCCGGTCCTGGTCCTCCCGGCTCACATTATACTTGCTGGCAACGATTTCCGCGGTGATCCCCATCGAGACATAGGGCTCCGGGTAGTTCATGCTCATGTCCGGATCGGGCCGGGCGATGAACCCGCCCATGGGCACCCGGCTCATGGACTCGAGCCCGCCCGCCAAAAGCACATCGCTCCAGCCGACCATGATGTTCTGCGCCGCCAGCGCGATCGCCTGCAACCCGCTCGAACAGAACCGGTTCACCACATACCCCGGCACCCCGTAATGGTTAGGGTCTTTCGGGCCGATCCCGGTCTTGAGCGCGATCAGGCGCGCAACATTCAAGCCCTGCTCCGCCTCCGGGAACGCGCACCCGAGCGCGAAATCCTCGATCAGCTCCGGTTTCAAATTGGGCACCCTTGCCAGAGCGGCCTGAATAACCTGAGCGCAGAGATCGTCCGGACGGGTGTCCTTCAAACCGCCCCGCCCCGATTTCCCTCCACCGCTCCTTACCGATGACACTATGAAAGCTTCTCTCATTTTTATTCCTCCTTTCGGGGCGCAGGCACTCCTGCCTGCGCACAATTTTTTTCTAGTTACGAAGCGGCTTGCCGCGGGTCAGCATATATTCCAGCCGTTCCTGGGTCTTCTTCTCCGCGCACAGTTCCACGAACACCTTGCGTTCCAGGTCCAGGATGTATTGTTCATCCACCCAGGAGTTCTCCGCCACCTCCCCGCCGCCCAGCACCCAGGCGACCTTCTTGGCGATGAACGCGTCGTACTCGCTGGCGTATCCGCCTTTCACCATATTGTAGAGTCCGGCGTTGACCATCCCCAGCAGGCTGTTCCCCATCACCTGCAGCTTGCGCCGCGGCGGGGGCGAGAAACCGGCCATGGCCATCCCGATCACCTCGCGCTTGGCCTCGGCCACCAAATGGTCGCGGTTGAACAGGATCTTGTCGGTCGGCTTGAGATAGCCGAGTTCGACCGCTTCCGCCGCGCTCATCGAGGTCTTGGCCGTGGCGATCTGCTCGAACACCGGCTGGGTGTGGTTCTGCAGGTTATTGAGCTTGGCCGCCTTGGGCGTCGCCCACTGGTAGCTCCGGAGCAGCAGCATGGTCCCGCCGCCACCCGGGATCAGGCCCACGCCCACCTCGACCAGGCCCATGTAAAGGTCGGCCGCGGCCACCAGCTTGTTGCAGGACATGCACACTTCGCAGCCGCCGCCCAGGACCAGCCCGTGGGGAGTAGCCACCACCGGCACCTTGGAATAGGTCAGCTTCTGGTTGGCGTCCTGGAACGATTTCACTTCCTTTTCGATCATGTCGAACGCGCCGGCCTTGCTCCCGTCCAGGATCACCTTGATGTTCGCGCCCGCGCTGAACGCGCCCGGCAGTTCGTTGGTCTGGTTCC
>CAIUDS010000655.1 GCA_903897985.1 uncultured delta proteobacterium | reverse complement strand
TTTTCGATCAGCTTGCCGACCGTGTTCTTGACAATGTAATCCACGATATACTTGGGCGTGTAATACACCCCTTTGTCTTTTTTGACCTCGGGCTTTTGCTCGACCCTGGCTTGGTGGGTCTGGGTAAGGTGGATGACGCTGCCAAGGAACCGCTCGTAAACGCTGCCCAAGATATCGGCATCCCAGGCCGAGAACATATACGGGCAGTCCTCGCCGTAAAGTCCGGAGATGATTTTTTTGAGGACCTTATCGTCCACTTTCAGCTTGGGCGAGAGTCGGTCTCTATCGAAATTGAACAGGCCGGAGTTGTATTTGCGGTCGCATTTCTGGAATAGATCCATCAGGCGGTTGTATATACGAGGGCCGCTCAAAAAAGATTCTAATTGGTGTTCCTGTTCAATACCCCGGTCTTCGGCCATGCGGAGAAAGATGATCCGGTCAATGGTAGCCTGCACCGCGAAATTTAGCTCGCGGTGGAAAAGCTTTAAGTTCTCTCTGGCTAGGTCGAGCGCGAGAAGTTTTCGCCACTCCTCGATGGTTTGGAGAAATTCTTCATCCACTTCCCTGCGGATTTTTTTGGGCTTGGCGTCAACATAGCGGTCGAAGTTGAGCTGTTTGACGGCTTCGAAGGAAAAGATGCCGTAGAGGTAGTCCAGCCGGTCAAGGTATTGGTCATAAGTGAAATAGTCGCGTCGGCCTTTTTCGGGCGGGTCTTTCCGGCTGGGGTGGTCCGAGGTGATCCGGTAGTCATAGACTGCGAACTCCCGGAAATTGGTCAGGATGGTAATGGGGAGCTGGTCGTTATAGGAATAGAGCCGGGCCTGATAGGCCGGCCCGTTTTCGCCGGACAAATCCACCGTGGGCTTCTTGGCTTCCACGAAAAATTTCTTGTCCCGGCCGAAGCGGAAAGCATAGTCGGGCCGTTTGGTGGATCCGGCCACCCGTTGGGAATACATGTGCACCACCGGCTTGATGCTTTCGGGGAAGTTGCCGTCATTATCCACATCCCATCCCAAGGCCTTGAAGAACTTGTTGATGAACTGGATGCGGACAGATTCCTCCTGGAACGAGGGCGAGCAGAAGGTGTCCAGCCCGCTTCGGAAATTGGTGACCAACTCCTCGACGGTTTTGAGCGTTGCTGGCGGAACTGCGATTTTGGCGGATTCAGTCATATGCTTTTCTGAACTCCTTGCCCCAAATTATATTAAATCCCATTACAAAGTCAAAGCGCTGAATATGATAACCGCCTTCAATGACAGATTCGGTCAACAAGGCCGGAGGCCTTGACCACATCCCCGCTGACCACTGACCACTGCCCACCGGCCCCCAGGGTCTTTGACCCTTGACCCGCAGGTCTTGGACCTGCACCACTTTTTTTAAGGCACATTCAAAACCCCGAGGGTCAAGGGTTACGACCCTTGGGTGCAGGACTGGTCCTGCCGCTTGACACGCTTTCCCGGAATGGGTAAAATCCGCGCCGAGATCATGGCGCTGGCGCGCATAGACATCATCATCATCTTCATTTACCTGGTCGGGATCCTGGCCTTGGGGACTTACTACGCCCGGTATGTGGACAGTTCGGAGGACTTCTACATTTCGGGGAAGATGCTGCCCTGGTGGGCCATCGCCATGAGCCTGGTCGCCACGGACATCAGCGCGCTCGATTTCATCGCGGCCTCCGGCCAGGGCTACAAATGGGGCATCGTGATCGCGAACTTCGACTGGATCGGATGCCTGCCGCCCATGATCCTGGGCGCTTTTTTCATCGTGCCTTTTTACTGGCGCGCCGGGGTCTATACCATTCCGGAATATTTGGGGCTGCGCTTCAACCGCTGGGTTCAACTGGTCCAGGGCATTCTCTGGGGCGGGTTCCTCGCCTGCATCCTCGGAACCCTCTACTGGGCCACCGGCCTCATGCTCGTCGAGTTCATCCCCATCCCCGATACCTTCCTCGGAGGGGCCTGCAAGGGGATGTTTAATTTCGGACTCAATTACTACCACTGCGCCGTCGGCGGCAACTGGCAGATCATGGCCTGGGTGGTCCTGATCGCGGTCGTGGTCGGCATTTATTGCTACGCCGGCGGGTTGTCCGCGGTGGTGGTGACCGATGTGGCCCAACTCGTGATCATGTATATCGGCGGCGTGGCCATTATCATCCTGGGCATGATCAAGGTCGGCGGCATGCACGGGCTTACCACCAAGATTTACGCCCTGGGACCCGCATACCAAAACCACTTCAAGCTGTTTTTGCCCGCGGACTCGCCCTCGCCCTACCCGTGGCACGCCATCCTGTTCGGGCTGGCTTTTGTGCTCGCGCCCGCGTACTGGTTCGGCAACCAGGCCATTGTCCAGCGCAACCTCGGCGCCAAGTCCGAATGGGACACCAAGGGCGGAATGCTCTTTGGCGCGTTCCTCCATGCCCTCATCCCCGTTTTGGTAACCTTCCCCGGACTCATCGCGCTTGCGCTCTACCCCGGCGAAAAGACCGGCGATGTGGCCTTCCCGCGGCTGATCCACAAACTGCTCCCGCCCGGCATGACCGGCCTGGTCTTTGCCGTGCTGCTCGCCGCGCTCATGAGCACCGCGGCCTCAAACCTGAACAGCGCCGCCACCATCTGGATGAAGGATGTTTATCAGAAATTCGCCGTGCCCTTTGCCGGCTGGTTCCTCCAAACCACCGGCCGCCGCAAAGAGCCGCTCAAGCCCTCGGATAAACATTTCCTCTTCTTCGGCAGAATCCTCACCGCGGTGTTCGTGCTGTTCGGGATTTTCTTCGCGCCCATCTCCACCAAATACTCCGGACTTTACATCGCCATCCAGTCGTTCCTCACCTTCATCCAGGGACCCAACCTCGCCCTCATCCTGCTCGGAATCCTCTGGGCCCGCGCCACCGGCACCGGCGGGATCGTCGGCCTCCTGGTCGGACTCGCTTCCTCCATACTCATGTTCGTGTTCAAGGCCCACATCTTCACCCGCGAAGAGCCGTTCCTGTTCATCGCCTGGTGGAGCTTCTTCATCTCCGCCGTCACCATCATCATTGTCAGCCTGCTGACCAAGCCGGAGCCGAAGGAAAAGCTGCTCGGCCTGGTCTGGAAATACGCGGACAAGGACGCCGAATTGCAGAAGGCCCTTTCGGAGCGCGCGGAAAAATGAGCGCCCTGTTAAAAATCCTCGCGCAAACGCTCGCCCACGGCGGAATCAGCGTCCAATCCGATCAGCAGGTTTGGCCGCCTTTCCTTAAAATCGGCAACCTGATCGAGAACACTTTCCTCGCCATCCCCCACTGGGGAATCAAGACCATCATCATCGCTTTCTTCGTCGTCCTGGCGATTATTCCTTTTCTCTTCCCCAAGGATTACATCTTCAAGGGCGCGGAGGACCGGAAACCCTGGCGGGACCTGCGCTATTGGGCGCTGGCCGCGGCCATCACCGAAATCATGGTCTATCTGTATTTTTAGAGGTCGCAATGACGGAACCAAAACCAAAACATAAAAAACCCTCCTTCGAGCCGCTCGTGCCCCTGGGTATTTTCCTCATTATCTTCGGGGTCATGATCACCATTGTTCCCTTTCTGCCCGCCTCCCTGCTCGGTGACAAGGAGATCGGGTCCACCGACAAAATCGTCAACCTGCTCTCCGGGTTCGCGTTCCTCGCTTGGGGCGGCGGCTGGTTCTATGTCGGCTGGAACCGCACCAAACGGATGAAGGAAGCGGCGCCGCAGAAAAAGGATGAAAAGTTATAAGCCGCGCATCACCGAAGCCCGGGCCCGGGAATCGCTGACCATGCGCGGAAGGTTTTTCCGCTCCCGCAAGACCGTTCCCCATCGTATGGAACTGATTTATCTGCCCTATTATTTTTTTTCGATCCGGGTCAAGAACAAGAAAGGGCAGGAGCGCGAATTCTACGCCGCGGTTGACGCGATCCTGGGGAATTTCTCGCTGGTCGAAAAGGAAGTGATGGACCCGGAGGAAATCGAGGGGAGCGAGTTCGAGCCGGTGCTTTCGCTGGAAGAAGCGCGCGAAAAACTGGCGCAGGATGCCCGCTGGTTTCTGGTCAGCAAGTCCATGCAGCGGCGCGAGAATTATATCCTCTTGAGCCATGGCCAGGGCGAGCTGGCTTTTTACCCCTTCTGGCTCGGCTACTACAAAAACCGCGGCGGCGCCTGGGAGTTCCTCGGACTCGACGCCGTGTCCGGAGTCATCCAGGGCGGGCACGGCCGGAGGCTCTTCATCCATGCCCTGGCCTCGACCCGGGTCAAGCCCCAAGAAAATAGCGATTGAACCGGTCCGCGATCCAATTCTCTGTCCGCGGCCGGAAAAAGCCGAGCGAGTGCGTTGCGCCCGCAGGCAAGCGCTCACTTGCCAAGAATTGGAAAAGGTAGAGAATTATTGACCTAGATACTACTAAAGCATGGAGGTATGCAAATGAAACTAAAGGAAATCGCGGCAAAGGTCGGCGCTCAAGTCGTGGGCGACGGGGAAAAGGAAATCAAATGGGTGGGCTCGTTCGCGCATGCGACCTCGGACCAGATCAGTTTCATCACCAACGAGAAATACCTGGCCTCGGCCAAGGCCAGCTCGGCCGGCGCGTTCGTGGTCGCCAAGGAGGAATGGACCTCGGGCAAACCCGGAATTCTAGCGCCCGAGCCTTACAAAGCCTTTGTCCAGATCGAAAACCTGTTCCTATCCCTCCAGCCCCAGAAATGGGGCATCCACAAGACCGCGGTCATCGGCGAGCGGGTCAGCCTGGGCTCGCCCGTATATATCGGGCCATACGCGGTGATCGAGGACGGCGCCGTGATCGGCGACCGGGCGCGGATAGACGCGCACGGTTTTGTGGGCAAGGACTGCAAAATCGGAGCGGACACGCATTTCCATCCGCGGGTCACGCTGCTCGAGCGCTGCACCGTGGGCGCGCGCTGTATCATGAATTCCGGGGTGGTGATCGGCGGGGACGGCTTCGGCTTCATCGCCAGCCGCGAGGGCCACACCAAGATCCCGCAACTGGGCATCGTGGAAATCCACGATGATGTCGAGTTGGGCGCGGCCTGCATGATTGACCGCGCCAGCCTGGATAAGACCGTGATCGGACAGGGCACCAAGTTCGATAATATCGTGCACATCGCGCACTCCTGCCAGCTCGGAAAAAATGTCATCATCCTGCCCGGGACCGGCCTCGGAGGCTCCGTCGAGGTCGGCGACAATGTCACCATCTCGGGGAACTGCACCGTGCGCGACCATGTAAAAATCGCCGAAGGCAGCACCATCGCCGGCGGCGCGGGCATCGCCTGGGACATCACCGAACCCAATAAGGTCTGGTTCGGATTTCCCGCGTTCGAGTTTGACAAGGTCCGGCCCTTCTATTTCCACATCCCGGATTTTGCCTCCCTGCCCGAGCGCGTGAAAAAGCTGGAGGAAAAAGCCAAGGACAAGGAATGATTTTAGGGTGAAGTATCAAAATTGTGGCGCAGGCTTCCAGCCTGCGCAAGAAGGAGTCATGGTCATGAAGAAGGCGGCGCGAAAAGGGGTTTTGGGCTTGATGTTTTTTCTCGGAGCCGCCCTGGCCATTTCCCAGGGGCTCGAACGGAAACCGCTCCCCACCCTTACGCCCAATCTGAATATCATGCGCTCGGCCCACCGCGGCGTAACCGCGCTCGCGCCCGAGAACACCCTGCCCGCCATCCAGAAGGCGATGGACCTGGGCTATGACTATGTCGAATTCGATGTGTGCTACACCAAGGATGGCGTGCCCGTGCTGCTCCATGACGGGACCCTGTTCCGCACCACCAACGGCCTCGGGCCGGTCTCTGCTTACAACCTCGCCGACTTGAAAAAACTCGATGCCGGGTCCTGGTATAAAAGCGAGTTCAAGGGCGCGCAAATCCCGACCGTGGAGGAAGCCCTGCAACTCATGCAGGGAAAGATCAAACTTTACCTCGACGAAAAGCAGCCGCCCCGTCCCGAGTTGATCCGCCTGCTAAAGCAATACAACTTTTTCCCCGACCATATTGTGGTGGTCCACGCCGGGAAGAACATGCCCGAGTTCCTCAAACTCGAGCCCGCCGCGCCGGTCATGCCCCTGCTCATGAAAGCCTCGGAGGTGGACCGCCTGCTCAAAGAATACCCCACCGCCGTGGCCTTTGACACCAACTGCGGCGCGCTCACGCCCGAGATGGTCCTGGAAGCGCACCGCCACGGGATCATGGTCTTTACCGACGCCCTCGCCGGGTCCAGCCGCAAATGCATGCGCCGTCCCATCGAATACGGCTCCGATCTCATCCAGATTGACAATGTCCAGCTCTTTTCCTCCGTGCTCGAAGAGTTGCGCAAGGAAACGGTTTCCTCCGGCCCCAAATCTGCGCCTTGAGAAATATTCACCCGAGTCCCGGCTGATTTTAGTGGCGTTCCAAAGATATTTCAGTCGCTGATTTTGGGGAGAATAATGGCCGCGAAATTCTTGGCGAGTTCGATCATCTGCTTCATCTCTTCAGGCTCGATCACCCGATAGTCGTCCGGGTATCGAGAGGCGACCCCGTGGGCGGTCAGGATGTCGGCCCGGTCGGAAAGCGTGGAGAGTTCCGGCGCAAACGGCAGGGCGGCAACGATCAGACTCCGCAAATCATGAGTCCTGGGCGCCTCGAGGTCGTTGCAAGTAAGCAGTGCCTTGAGGAGTTTCTCCGCGTATTGTTGACAGTGGAAACAAACGGTGTCGGCTGGACAACGCTCGCTGGCTGTGAGAATTTCGATGGAAACCCAATCGCTCTCCGCCTTCGCGCGCCATTGCCGGACCGCCTCGCGGATTTCATCTTTCATAAATAACTTTCCCGTATTTGTCGGCGAAATAGACGATATTGTTGACCACCGTGCGCAAACGGGCATACTCTTCCGGCGTTTTTACCACCAGGTCGAAAGCCGAGGGATAGTCCTTCAGCAGACGCCGGACCTGGGCGTAGCGCCGCGGCCCTTCCAACTCGGTCCTGGCCACCACCAGCAAATCCAGGTCGCTGCCCTCGGTCTGGCGCCCCGCCGCGTAGGACCCGAATAGCACGATCTTGAGGGGATCGAGCCCGTCCCGGATGGTTTGGCAAATCTCGTCAATCTGGATTTGGTTCAACATAAATTTCTCTTCCTACCCTTATTATCAGGGGCTGGGAAAAATTTGCAAATCAAATGGCTATGGTTACCGATTCTCGCCTATCGCACTCCCTTTGCAGCGTAGTTTTTATTGGCCTTGACTTTGATTGCCAATGGCCGGATACTTGAACAATAAGAGGGGGATCAAATGAGGAAGATCATTATTCTAGCGGCCTTGTTGCTCTTCAGCGCGGAGTTGCAGAATTTGCCTACCTATGAGGAGCAACAAAAAATCTGGACTAGAGTAGATCGCCCCATGTTTTCATCCGAATACTATTCAAAAGATTCGGAAAAAGAAAAAAAGTTGGATGACTTGCCTGCCGATCAGATCACCGAAGACAACTTTGCGAGATATTACTCGTGTTTTGGAGAAGGCTGCATACATGTTTTCAAGAACAAAGCCGGTGACCAGAGAATTCTAGTTATCACTTATACAGACGCGGCCCCTGGCGATTTTTACTTGTTTAAACGGGACAAGATACCTCAGAATCTGGATCCATTAAATTTTTTGGCTCAGGGTGATAATAAATTTTGTTCCCCCACTCAAAACAAATGCATGAAAATCATAAACACCAAGCATCTTCTAGCAGGGTGTTGAAAAATTCCCTATTCTTCCTGTTTTTTCTCCTTCGACCATGTTTCAACTAGACTTCAGACCATTTGCGCTTGCTTTATTTCGGTCAACTCATTCAATTTTCT
>CAIUDS010000654.1 GCA_903897985.1 uncultured delta proteobacterium | reverse complement strand
TCGAGGATGTTGGCGCCGCCCCCGGGGTTTTGGGCTTGGATGCGGATCCGGATTTCGCCGCCCTTGTAGTTCGGAGGAAGGTTCCATTTCAAGGTTTGGGAGGCGGGGTCCAGTTGGGCGCCGGGAGGCCCCTCCAGGAGTTTGTAGGTCAACGCGCCCGAGTCCGGGTCGTGGGCGCTGAACTTGAAATATAACACCTTGCCCTCGAGCCAGTAGCTGCCGCCGCCGTCGAATTCGGGCGGCCGGCTGACAATGCTTACGGGGGCTGAATCATACCAGAACTCGGGATATTGGGTCTCCGGCGAGACCTCCGCCACCACCCGGTCGCCCGGTTTCAGCTCCGCGGCGGAGCCGCTCAGTTGCTCCTCCCCCTGGTCTTCGAGGACATTCCCGTTGACGATCCAGCGGTAATAAAAGCGCAGGCCCTCGCAGCTCTCGCATTCATAGGTCGCGGTCAGGGTCTGATCCCGGCTGGGACGCTCCGGCTCGATCGCCACCTTGCTGACTTTCATTTTCGCCTGACCCACGACCATCTCCTCCGAGCGCATCCAAGCGGTCGAGCGGGAGCCGCGGCCGGCCTGATATTCCAGATAGACCCGGGCGCCCGGGATCAAGTCCTTGCCGGGAAGCACATTGCTCTTGCCCTCCTGGACCACCTTGCCGTCCACATACCATTTATAGGTGAAACTCACCTGGGCCTTTTGCAGAGCCTCGTGGCCAACCGCGACGGACAGGTCCTGGTCCGCCACCGGCGGCGCCGGCGAAAAGGTCAGGCCGTAAATCTTCACAAAATTGGCTTGAACATTTTTCTGTTCGCCCTTGCACCCGGCGAGCAGCGCCGGGAGCATCAGGACCCAGGTCAGCCGGAGCATCTTGTTTCTCATGGTTTTTTACCTCTTGAACGGATATTTTTGGGCGAAATACCAGGTGGCGATAAAGAGCAGCACGGCCGCGACCGGCCCATTGAGCAGGATGCCCCAAGGCTGCTCGGTGGTGTTGCCGAAGAATTTCATGAGCAGGGGCGCAATCAGGAACGATGCGGCCCAGGCCAGCTTGGTGACGAGACCCTCGGCGCCCATGTACATGGACTCGCGGCGGAAGCCGGTCAGCTTTTCATCGTAGTCAATGACATCCGAGATCAGGGGCCGCTGGAGCACCAGCACCGCGGAGACCGGCGGGGCCACGATGAAATAAAGGACAAAACCGAAAATCTTGGGATCAATCCCCGGGATCAGTTTGACCAGGATGAACAGGGGCGTGGTTACCGCGAACCAGATCATGGCGATGGTGAAGGTCTTCTTTTTGCCGATTTTGTCCGCCACCCAGATGGTAAGCGGGAAAAACAACCCGGCCACGCCCAGCAGGATTAAGAGCAGCAGGCCGACGATATCCTCGCTCACGCCCATGACCTGGGTGCCGAAATAGGGGGTGATCATGATCAGCATGTTGCTGGCCAGGATAAACGCCGCGATAATCACAATATAGGGGATGAACGAAGGGTTCTTGAAAACCTCCGCCACCGATTGGAACATCCCGAACGGCACTTCCTTTTTCGAGTCGTGCGGGGTTTCCTTGATCCGCCACACCATGACCATGTAAACGGCCACGGTGATCAGCGCGGCGCCCACGGCCATGACCTTATAGCCGTCAAGCCGGATGCCGTGGACCTTCATTTCATGCGCGATGAAGTAAGAGGCCGCAAACCCGGTCAAGCCCGCGGCCAAAACCCGGGCCAGGATCTCCGCGTATCCCATCAGCGCGCTCAGGTTGATGCGCTCCTTGAGGTAGGGCGTGATTTCGGGCATCAGGCCGAGATAGGGGTTCACCACCAATGGATACAAGAACCCGAAGGCGACCAGGTAAAACCCGAGCACGACGGCATTGGTCAGGGTGATGCCGCTGGTCGGCGGGAACCAGACCAGGACCAGGATGAGGGCGAGGAAAATCGTGCCATATAATATGAACGGACGGCGCCGTCCCATTTTGGATTTGGTGCGGTCGCTCCACCAGCCCACCACCGGGTCGCCGATGGCGTTGACCACATAGCGCAGGGCATTAAGGACCCCGGCCGTGAACACACCGAGATAGATGGGGAGGTGCTTGCTCTCCGGCGGGGCGTAGAAATATAAAATCCAGCCGTCCAGCAGAGCGATGGTCAGGGCCGCGGGCAGATTTCCCGCCGCATAGATGATCTTCTGCCCGACCGAGAGCGCCTTCCCCTCCAGGCGCTGCTCCTGTTCCTTCAACTCCTGCGCCAGCTTCCCTTGGTCTTTTCCCTCTCCCACTGAATTCCCTCCCCGAAATCTATAACGCTTTGGCCTCGCGCAGCGCCGGCGCGGTCTCTTCCGGCAGCGCGGTGTTGATGAAAATGCCCGAACCGATTTCAAACCCGGCCATCATGGTCAGGCGCGGGATGATCCGCAAATGCCAATGGAAATAGTCTTCGTTTTCCTCGTTGACCGGCGCGGTGTGCACCACAATATTATAATCCGGGTTGCCGAGCATGGTGGAGATTTTGCCCAGCACCCGTTTCAGGACATGGCCGAGTTCCTTGGTGGAATCAATGTCCTGGTTGCCGAAGCTGGCCGCATGGGACTTGGGCAGGATCCAGGTCTCGAACGGAGAGCGCGAGGCATACGGGTGGACCACAAAAAATTTCGCGCTGTCCTCCACCACCCGCTTCTCCGCCTTGCGCTCCGCCTCAATGTAATCGCAGTAAAGGCAACCGCCATTATCATCGAAATACCTGGTCGCGGTGGCGAGCCGCCGGCGCAGGCTCTGCGGCACAATGGGCGTGGCCACGATCTGGCAGTGGGGATGGAGCAGCGAGGTTCCGGCGCTCTCGCCGTGGTTCTTGAAGATGATCACCACCTTGATGTTCGGCTCGTGATGCAAAGCCAGGTAGCGTTCGCGCAGGGCGATCGCCACTTCCTCCGCCTGCTTGTCCGTGAAATTCGGGAAATATAAATTGTGCTTGGGGGTTTCCAGTAAAACCTCGTGCCGGCCCACCCCGTCCATCTTCCGGAAAAAGCCGCCCTCGATGTCCCGCTTGGGCTCGCCGTCGCCCGGCCGGCGGGACAACGCCGCGAACCGGTTCGGGATCACCCGGATCCACCAGCCCGGAGCATTGGCCCCGCCCCCCTGGCGATACCCGAGCACCTCCGGCGGGGTCATGCCCTCATTGCCCGGGCAGAACGGGCATTTGGGATCGAATTCCGGCGGCAATTGCTTCGGCGGTTTCATGAAATCGTGCGGCCGCTTCGCCCGCTCGGTCGCGATAATCACCCACTCATTCGTGCTAATGTCCTGTCTAATCTCGCTCATCTTTTCACTCCACCTTGATTGCGTCCATCAGGAACAGCGTCTCCCCCTCCTGATATAGACGGTTAAACTCGAACCCCATTTTCATTTCCCGCGACTGCGGCCCGACCATCGTATAAACCATTTCTTCCTCAACCTTGCCGGTCAACAGCTTCCACAAACTGATCGGCTTTCTCTTATAAACCAGGTTCACATCCTTGGCGCCCAGTTTGGTCTTCACGATGGACACCGCCCGGTTGATCCCGCCCAACTCGTCCACCAGACCCTTCTCCTTGGCCTGCGCCCCGGTCCAGACCCGGCCCCGGCCGATCTTATTAATCTCGTCCTTGCTCTTTTTCCGGCCCGCGCTCACCCGTTCGAGAAAAAGCTGATAAATCCCGTCAATGCTCTCATTGGCCTTGGCCACTTCCCCGTCGGTCCAGGGCCGGCTGATGTCGCCCATGTCCGCGTAGGTCCCGCGGCTCATGCTCACCGTGCCGATCTGAAGCCAGGACAGCAGGTACTTCGCCGCGATATGCGCGCTGACCACGCCGATGCTGCCGGTCAGGGTCGCCGGTTCCGCCACGATCGCGTCCGCGCCGCATGCGACATAATACCCGCCCGAGCCCGCCACATCGCCCATCGAGACCACCAGCGGTTTCTTCTCGCGCACCTTCCGCGTCGCCCGCCAGATCAGGTCCGAGGCGAGCGCCGAACCGCCGTCCGAGTCCACCCGGAAAACCACCGCCTTGATGCTGTCGTCCTTCGCCGCCGCCTCCAGTTCCTTCACCGTCCGCTCCGCGGACATGATCGAACCCATAAAAGGCGACCCGCCTGGATCCTCGTTGACAATGTTTCCCACCCCGAAAATCACCGCCACCTTCGGCCCCACATTCACACCCAGGGCTTCGGCCGGGATGGTCAGATAATCCCGCTCCTGAACAACTTCCATCCCCTTGGCCCCGGCCTTGAGTTCGTCCAGGATCTCGTCCAGATATTTAACCCCGTCTATCATTCCGGCTTCCCGGTATTTCTCGGGCAAAACCGGGTTCGAGTTGATCAGGGCGATTATTTCGTCCTTGCTCTTCTTCCGCGCCGCGGCGAGGTCGCTCAAATATTGGTCCCACATGCTGTTGAGCAAAGACTCCGCCATCTCCCGATGCTCCGGGCTCATGTCCCGCCGGAACAGCATGTCGCCCGCGGTCTTGTATTCCTTGATCTTAACCACCTGGATGCTGAGCTTGACCTTCGAGAAGAGTCCGCCGAGGAAGAAGTAAAAATTGCTCAGCCCGTTCAGATCGAGAAAACTGGAGGGCGCCACATAAACCTTGTCGCAGGCGGTTGCCAGATAGTAGGCCAGATCGCTGTCGCTCTCCATCTCGAGGTAGCAGACCGCGCTCTTGCCGCTCTTCTGGAATTCCGCAATCGCGTCCCTTAACTCCTGGGTCCGGGCCATGCCCAAATTATTGCTCCGGATCACGATCACCGCGGCCTTGAGGTTCTTGTCCGCCGAGGCCTTCTTCAACAGCATCACCTTGTCCAGGAAAGTCATCGGCGTCGGCTCGAACAATCCCCACAACGGGTTATACGGCACCGTCTCCGGGACATCCCCGCTCACATTCATCACCAGCCCGGACTCGACCGTCAGCTTCACCGGCTTGAACCCGCCCAGGCCCAGGCTGAGAACCATCAGGGACAATACCGCCGCGCCCAATTTCAATCCCCTGCTTTTCATTTCGCCATCTCCTCCTTGACGAGTTGAAGAAATTCCTCGTGAATATTTCCGTTGCTCGCCCACAATTCCTTTTGGTCCAAAGGCATGCGCCTGCCGCTCAAGTCCGTGACCTTCCCGCCCGCCTCTTCCACAAACAGGCTCCCCGCGGCAACATCCCACGAATTCAAATTATATTCCCAGAACCCGTCCAGCCTTCCGCACGCAACATAGCACAAGTCCAGGGCCGCGGCCCCGTCCCGCCTTATGCTCTGCGGATAGGGATGCACCTTGCCGTAAATGCGCAGGTCCCGCTCGAGATGCTCGCCGCGGTCATAGGAAAACCCGGTAACCAGGAGCGAGGCCGTGAGCTTGTTCACCTTGCTGACCCGGATGGGCTTGCCATTGAGGAACGCGCCCTGGCCGCGGATACTGTGGAACAACTCGTTCAGAGCCGGATCGTAGATCACGCCCAGGATGGGCTTGCCCCGGCTGACCAATGCGATCGAGGCGCAGAACTTGAGGTATCCGTGCGCGTAATTGGTGGTCCCGTCCAAAGGGTCTATCACCCAGAGGTATTCCGCGGTCAGGCCCCCGCCGCCTTTTTCCTCGCTCAGGATTTCATGCTCGGGCGCTTCCTCCCGGATCATCCCGATGATCTCGCGCTCGCACGCCAGGTCAACCTCCGTGACCAGGTTCGCAACCCCTTTCAACTTGTAGTTCAAGTCCCGGTCAAGGTTCTCCATCTGGATCACCCCGGCCTTGCGCGCCGCGCGCTTGGCCAAATCCAGCCAGTCATGGACCCGGTCCCTGCCCTTCCCGGCTTTTTTCATTTCCACCATTCTACCAAATTCGCCCAAAAACTAAAACCGCAAAGCCGCGACTCGACTGTCTTCGACCCTGAGGCCCGGGCTGAATCAGCGCAGAATAGAAAAAGGGCGGAGAAGGATGGCGGAAAAGAAGAAAAGGAAATAAGAGCGCGATCTTGGCCTTAAATTCCGCGCTGTGCCGCTTCTTTTACCCTTAAAACCTACCTTAACCACCTGTCCAGTTTTTGGGGGGAAGCTCATTGGATCCTTCTAATCCTCCCCGAGGAGGCTCAGGCCTTCCATCCATCCCGCCGGGGGGTAATGGTTCAGATCAGCCACAAAATCAACCTTCTAATCCAAGCCCTGAAACTGATAAGTAAAAATAGCTAACCTTCGTTTTTAATCTCGGATCCCTTTCCCAACGCCAGATAAACCCCGCCCGCGATCAGGACCGCTCCGATCAGGAATTGAGGGGTCATGGGGTCGTGGAAAATGAGAGCGGCGAGGGGGATGCCCACCAGGGGCTGGATCATGATGGAGATGCCGACCCGATGGGAGGCGCGCCGGCTGAGCACCTTATAGTAAATCCAATATCCGATGGAGGTCGCGATCACGCCGAGATAGGCGGCTGCGAGAAAGGCCCGGGCCGAGGGGACCTGGTGGCCGAACTCCGCGGCGATCCTCACTCCGAAAACCATGGTCAGGATCAGCCATCCGCAAAAGAGCGCCAACCCGGTCGCGGTGATCGGGCTGACCTTCTTGAGCACGGACTTGCCGATGACGGTGTAAAAGCCTTCCACCAGAATCCCGGCCAGGATCAGGAGGTCTCCCCGCCGGGAACCGCTCGTGAAGAGGGACAGGTTTTTGAAATCAATATTGAGCACCAGGACCACGCCCAGAATTCCGGCGACGAGCCCGAAGACGGCCCGGCCCCGGACCTTTTCGCGCAAGAGGAGCGCGGACAGGAAAACGATGGTGAGCGATTCCGTGACTCGGAGCGCGGTGGCATGGGAAGCCGGGGCCAGCCGCAGGCCGTAATAAACAAGCGTGAAATTGAGCGCGAACCCGGCCAGGCCCAGGGCGATGAAGGGCAGGAAGCCAATCAAACTTTGCGGAATTTCTTTTTTCCGGGCGTAGAGCGCCGGGGCCAGGAAAATCAAGGCGATGCTCACGCGCGTCCAGAGCAAAGCCACCGGCGACATCTCGGAAAGGGCGAATTTGGCCACCACATCCGTGGCGCCCCAGAAGATGTTGGCCAGGATGAGCAATAAAATGTCGCGAGCCACCGGCTCGGACCATGGTTTTTCGTCCGCCATCAGACTTATGCCAATAGCACCGGCAGGCTGAATTGTCAAAATCGGGCGGACAAACGGCCGGGTCCGGACCCGCCATGGCGTCATCCTTGACAAAAAGCCTGCGCTATCTTAAATAGATGATATGAGGGGACTCCGATATTTAATCTTGACCATCGGCCTCGGCGCGGGTTTGCTGCTGGCAAACTATCTTGCCGCGGGCCGCGGGGTCCCGGTCCAGAAAAGCGGCGACGGGATTCAGACCGGGTCCGTCTCGGGCAGAGTATTTCAGCCGGACCTTCAGGCCGCGGCCGGCGCCAGCGTGGCCATCAAGCTCGGCCAGGGCAATAAGTTTTCCGGCGCCACGGACAAAAAAGGAATGTATTTCTTCTCGGGCATTCCGGCCGGGACCGGCTACGCGGTCAGCGCGAGCAAGGACAAATTAAAAGCCACCAAAAAGAATGTGAATGTAACCGCGGGCAAGAACACCACGGTGGACCTGGTGCTGGAGAAGAAGAAATAGTTTTACGGCAGCCGGTTTATTTGTCCCCGCTCAGTTCCTTCCAGGTCGGCCGTTCCAAAAACGAGCCCTCCACATTGCCCTCCATTTCGAGAAACATTTTCAGCGGCACGGAAAAGGCCAGGTGGTCATGTCCAATCTGGTTCTTGATGTTCTCGCGCGCGGACAAATCGGTCATGCCCAGCACGGCGCGGGGATGCTCCGAAGCCGCTTCATGCAGGGGCAGGATGCCCACCTGGTGGCAGGCCGCGCCGAAGCGGACCGTGACATTGTCGGTTTTTTCGCGGGCATAGTTGGCCAGGACAATCAGGGCGGAAAGCTGGTCGCAATCGGCCAAAAGGGAAATCACTTTCGGCGGTTCCTGATTAAGGTCCACATCCTTGAGCGGCCGCATCACCACATATTTTTCCGGGACATCCACCATGGGCAGACTCTCTACGAATTTCTTCGCGATCTCCGGAGTCTTGCAGTATCTTTCGCCATACAGGAAATTCCCCAGGCCTTCCTTGGAGATGTTGCCGCCCAATTTCTCGAGCATGGCCTTGCCTTCCGCGGTGTTTTCGTTCCCGGTGGAGAGGAACCGGTAGAAACAGTCAATGCCGCCGGGCCAGCGCTCATAAACATTGCCGAACCCGAGCCCGACCGCGCCGCCCATGCAGCCGAAGGTCTCGCGGTCAAAGGCCACGGTCTTGCCCTTGGCCGCCTGCGCATACATCATCATCACGCAGCCCCACTTGCCCTTGGCAAATTGCTTGGCGCCCGCGGCCAAATTATTGGTCCAGTAAATCGCCACCGGCTCGAACTTGAGCCGCAGGCTCTCCCTAAGTTTGCTCTCCATCGCGGTCCTCCTAAGTGGCAGGGCGCAGCGGCGCCCGGTCTAGTTTTTCGATTTTTCGGTTTGAGCGTATTTACTATGATACCTTCCATATCCGAAGTAGATGGCGAAGCCGATCAGGAGCCAGACCAGGAGGCGGAGCCAGTTTTCTTTGGGGAGCGAGAACATGAGCAGGGCGCAGAACACGGAGCCCAGGATGGGGACATAAGGCATGCCCGGACAGCGGAAGGGGCGAGGGATTTCCGGATGCCTCTGGCGCATGATCAGGACGGCCAGACATACGATCACAAACGCGAGCAGGGTGCCGATGTTGACTAGCTCGGCCAGGATCCGGAGCGGCACGAACGCGGCGAACACCGCCACGAAAATTCCCGTGGCGATGGTGGCTTTCCAGGGCGTTCGATATCTTGAGTGCACAGCGCCGAAAAAATTGGTGGGTAACAACCCATCGCGGGCGATGGCGAGGAGGATTCGGGCCTGGCTCAAGATGGTGACGAGCAGGACCGAGGTGATTCCGGCCATGGCCGCGACCGAGACGATGAACTGCATCCAGGGCATGCCGATCTGCTTGAAGGCGTCCGACACCGGCGCGCTCAGGTTCATCTTGTCCGCGGGGACCATGCCCGTGAGCACCACGGTCACGCCGATGTAAAGCACCGTGCATACGATCAGCGACGCGATCAGCCCGATCGGGACATCCTTTTGCGGGTTGCGCGCTTCCTCCGCGTGGGTGGAAACCGATTCGAACCCGATGTAGGAGAAAAACACGATGGAGGCGCCCGCCAGCATCCCGAGCGGCTCACCCCCTTTCCCGGTCTGGCCCAGGAGGGTCTTGCCGAAAAAACTGATCCCGGTCCAGCCATAGGGCGCGAACGGATGCCAGTTCGCGGTCTTGATGAAGAAAACGCCCACCACGATCACGAGTAAAATCACCACCACCTTGATCCCGACCATGACATTGTTGGCGCCGGCGCTTTCGCGGATGCCGATCACGAGGAGCCAGGTGATGAGCGCGGTGATCAGGATCGCGGGCAGGTCCAGATAGGTGTGGGTCAAAATCAGGTGTCCGAGGTTGGGATCGTAATCAAACGGGGCCTTGGTGATGGAGGCCGGGAGGTTGACGCCGAAGCTATTGAGGAAGCTCTTGAAATATTCGGACCATCCGTTGGCCACGGTCGCCGCGGCCATGGCGTATTCGAGCACCAGGTCCCAGCCGATGACCCAGGCGAACATCTCGCCCAGGGTGGCATAGGCGTAAGTGTAGGTTGACCCGGCCACCGGGACCATGGAGGCGAACTCCGCATAGCACAAGGCCGCAAACACGCAGGCCAGACCGGAAGCCATATAGGACACGATCAGGGCCGGGCCGGCCTTGTCATGCACGGCCAGGCCGGTGAGCACGAAAATGCCGGTGCCGATGGTCGAGCCGATGCCAAGGCTGGCCAGCGAGATCGGGCCCAGCACGCGGCGCAAACGGTTCTCGCCTTTCATCTCCGCGACATAAGCTTCATAGGACTTTTTCTGGAACAGCCTGCTTGGCATCAGCTACCTCCCGTCAAACTTTATAAGTTTGTGCCAAATTCCGCCCGAGCGCAAATCCCTTGGCGCGGGAAAATCGTTTGCAGGCCGTTTGCCATTCTGATGTTTGCCTACTATAGTTAGCTGAAATGATTCTGAAGTTCATTCACAAGGGAGGATCAAGATGAAGTCCAAAAGCGTCAAAACCAAAGCCGGTTCGTTCCCCAAATTCCCGGTCTCCAAAAAGCTCCCGGCCAAGGCCAAAAAGGAATGGCAGGTTTTGTGCGGGGACCGGAACCACTACCGGGTCGGTTTCTACTGCCCGCCCCAATCAAAGAACTCGCAGGTCAAGCAACTGGAGAAGCATGACATCCTGGAAATGTTCATGCTCATCAAGGGCAGTCAAACCCTGATCCTCGACGACGGCAAGGGCGAGTTCGAACTCAAGCTCGAACCCATGAAGCCGGTGATGGTGACCGGCTGGCATTGCGGCTATTCCCCCAAAGGCCCTTATGCCGGAGTCTCCATCGTGGTCGAGCGCGACAAATTTTCGACAATTTATCGGAGACGATAAATCGTCGAATTACAGATTACAAATTACAGATTACAGATAGGCGGCGCTATGGACTGCGGGGCTACCGGTCTGTTGGGGTGGGATCATTGCTTAAATTTTTATCAAATTTGCTCTGGCCGACGATTCTGGATATCTTGAGCGCTTGCGCCCAGGCATAAAGTTGCCGCGAAATCCGTTCGCTGCAGTTCTTGAGTCTCAAGACCTCTTTCTGGAAGCCGCCATTTGAAGATTTAGGGCCGGATTGCTCATCCGGATCTGCCGCAAACATCTCTTCGATCAGGCAGAGCATTGATCGGACTTCTCCCGCCGAACCCCGCGCGATGAAGATATAGTTGATCAACTCTTTGATACTGCCCCG
>CAIUDS010000653.1 GCA_903897985.1 uncultured delta proteobacterium | reverse complement strand
CTATGCCCGCATCCTCCACCGCCCGCACCAGCGTGTTGATCACCTTGCTGTCATTGTCGCGGTAGAGCAGGTTCTCGATCAGAATATCCGCTTCCTGCAGCCGCTGCGCCAGCATCCGGATCATCTTGATCGCGATCCCGTAATTCTCCCGCACCAATTGCTCGAACGCGCTCCGACCAAATGCATAGACCCGAACCCGGCTCATCGCCCTTACCGACGCGGTCCGGGGCTGATTGAAAAAAACGCTCATCTCCCCGAAAATGTCGCCGGGACCCAGGATCGCCAAAACTTTTTTCTTGTCCGCCACCGTCCGGTAGACCTCGACCTGCCCGTCCTGGATCACATACAAATGCTTGCCCGGCTCGCCTTCCGTGCAGATGATTTCGCCCGGCTCAAAGGTCAGTCCGAATTCGCGGTCCAGGCTCTGCCGCTGCTCGTCCAGGTTTTTTCCGAAGTCAAACTTCGGCATCTTCCCGCTCACGCTTTCCGACCTCAACTTGAGCATGGCCTTCTCCGGATGGCCCAACTCGGCCAGGTTCAACTCCATCCCGATCTTGAGCAGGTGCAAATCGTATTCCGAGAGCTCGGTCAACTCCTGGAACAGCAGGTCCAGGTGACCGGGCTTGAGATGGTAAAGGTAAATCTCCCGGCCCGCGGGCTGCGCCTTGTTCAGCTCCCCGCGCAAAAGCTCCGGGGTCAGGTGCCGGCTCAAACCCGCCACTTCGCTCAGCTCATTGGGAAAGGACACCTCCGTGATCACCAGCTTGCAGTCCGGCTTGGCCTTGAGCTTCTCCCATACCTCGTCCGACGGACCCGTGTCCGAGGTAAAAAGAAACCGGCTTTTGCCGTCCGACACAAAATATCCGAGCGCGCCTCCGAAGTGGTGGACCGCCACCGGCTCGATCAGGTATTTGCCCGCCGAAAATTCCCGGCCCGGCTCAACCGCCACCAGCTTCACCAGCTTCTTCAGGTTGTTGATCGCCGGCAGATTCAGGATGTCCTCCGTCAGCAGGTTCCGGCTGATGTTCTCCAGCGCTTCCCCGCTGGCGTAAATCTCCAGCGGCGCCTGGACCTCCGAATAAAAGCGGCTCTCCAAAAGATAAGCCAGCCCGTAGATATGGTCCAGGTGGCTATGCGAGATCAGCACATACTTGATTCGCGCCAGTCCCTCCGCATCCAGGCCCGCGGCCAGACCGCCCGCGTCCATCGTCAGCTCCTGGTCAACCAAGAGCGCGGTCAACTCCTGCCCCGGAATCTTGCCCCCCAGGCACCCTAACACCTTTATTTTCATCCTGTCCTATTCTACCAAATTTCCCGGTTCGGGAAAAGCGCATGACCACAACATTTGTGGCGGTCGCTAATTTATTTTGAGGAGGAAGGTTTGGGCGATCAGTTTTACCATTGAAAATTGTTCCGGCCGTTTTTGCATGAAGTCGAACAGGATGGGGCGAAGCTCCGGCGAGATTTCCTCGAGCAGGATATAACGGCCGTGCCGACTTTTGGTTTCTTGCAGGAATTTATCTGCATCAAGCTCCGCGGGATATTGGATGGCCTTGCCGCCGCTCTGCCAGGCGAACAAGGTTGGTTTTCTGCAAACCACCACCGCCTCCGGTCCCAAATTCCTTTTCACCCATTCCGCCATGGCGAAAAAATGAGCATAGGCCGCGCTCTTCGTTGCGAGATATGGTTTCCCCTTTTGCCTCCAATCAAGGGCCTCGGGATAAAACGCGAAATTTTTCACCCCGAGCAAACCCACGGCTTCCTGCTCCGAGACCAACCCGGCCGGCGGATAGGGCAGGGGGGTATGCTGGAAATGGACCATCTCCAACGAACGGCTGAGATTGAAAATGATCCAGACCGCAAAGACGCATAGCGGCAGCATCCGCCCGAGATCCTTCTTGCGCAGCGCCAGGTTGAAGCTCAACTCCATCCCGCGGTAAATGAAAAAGATCGCCAACGGCAAAAGCGGCAGCAGATACCTGGGCACCCATCCTTCCCAACTCGAGACCGCGGCGAGGTAGGGCAGGAAAAAGATCGCGCCGATATTTTTCCGCTTGGCCAGTTCGTAAAAAAATCCGATCAGCAGAAACAGGAGCAGCACGATCCAGATCGTTTTTAGCGCAAGCCCATCCGACCCGAGCAGCATATCCTTTTCCAAATGCAGGCTGAAGAATGCGGCGCGCCGCATAATTCTGGCGATCAAACCGCCCAAGCTCAGTGTGCCGGCAAAGGGGTTGCTCGCCCGGGCCTGCCAGAGCTTGTGGCCATAGCTCGGCTCCGCGGCGCCGGCGACCAGGAAATTCCGCAGATACCAGACCGCCGCGGGCACGACAAATCCCAGGACATATCCGCAAATCAATTTCACCCGCCGCAGGTCCTTCAACCAAATCATAACCAATACCCCGGAGGCGAACCCGATCAGCGCGAGCTGGCGGAAATAAAAAGCGATGGCGAACCAAAGTCCCGCCATGATCCAGCTAAAAGGTTTTTGCTCGGTCCTTGCCCGGACTTTTTCAAACCAGAAGAACCCGAGCAAGAGGAACGCGAGGTGCGGGAAGTCGGACAGGATTTGCATCTGGAGCCGGAACAAAAACGGGACCAGGCCGAAAGCCAGGGCGAGGATGATGCACGCGCTGAAATTTTCTCGCCAGAGGAACAGGTAAAAAAAGACCACGCCGCTGAAAGCGAAGAATGCGATCAGGAATTTCATGGGCCGCAAGTCATCCGGCCATAAACGATAGAGCGGGGCGAGCAAAAGGGGCAGGCCCGGCATGTATTCGGTGTGCGGGGGCTCGAGGGGCTTTTCGAGTTCACGATAGCCTTTGCCCGCGGCGAGCGACTGGGCGAGCAGGAGGAACCGGGCGCTGTCTCCGCTCAGGTCGGAGAGTTCGGGGTTGATGACGGAAAGGTCGAGCGCGAGGATCAAAGCCAGGACAAAGAAAATAATCGCCCGCCGTGCCCAGTTGCTCTTGCGCTCATTCATCATGGGCATTCTAAATCAAATTTTATGGGTTTTCCATTTGCCGGCCGAGAACCAAGCGAGCAGGATCAGTCCCTCGCACATCATGGCGAGCGCGGTTGCGAGCCAAACCCCTTGGAGGCCCATGTGAAGCCGGAAGGCCAGGAGCCAGGCGAGGGCGAGCTTCATGAGCCAGTGCGCGATCAGCGAGGCGATCATGCCCGGGTTGGTGTCGCCCGCGCCGTTGAGCCCGGCCCGGCTGATGTCCCCGGGCATGCTCAGGAGCATGGAGACGGCGAGCCATTTCAAAAAGCTCGCTCCGGCCGCGACCGTGTTCGGGCTGGGGTCCATCACCGCGATCAGGTTGCCGGCGAAAACATAGAAGGCCGCGGAGATGAAAATCTGGACGATCACGCCCAGGGCGAACGCCCGGCGCATGGCGGCCGCGGCCCGGTCGGGCTTGGCCGCGCCCAAATATCTGCCGACCAAAGAGCCGATCGCCGCGGAAAGACCCTGCAGCACGATGAAGTTGAGTCCGATCCAGCGCAGCCCGATGCCGAACCCGGCGATCCCGGCGGCGCCGAAGCTGCTCAGGAAGCCTAACATGACCAGGGTGCTCAAGGGCCTTGAAAGATAAGCCACCGCGGCCGGGACCCCGATCTTGAGCAAATGCAAACTCTCCGGGACCGAAACCCGGAACCCGGCCAGGATCGGTTTCGAGAGCGGGAAATCGCGCCGGCGCGTGAACAGGAGCAGCATCACCAAATATAAAAATTCCGAGACCAGACTGGCATAGGCCGCGCCCTGGATGCCCCAGCCTAAATATCCGATCAGGAATTTTCCCTTGGGAAACATCAAGACCGGGTCGAGGATGATGTTGAAGACCACCACCGCGGCATTGGACGAAAGGAGCAGACGGGTCTGGCCCTTGGCGATCCAGACGCTGAACAGGGGCACCTCCAGGAGCAGGGCCAGGAACGACAGGGAAAAAATCCGCAGATAGGGCAGGGCCAGCCGGTAAACTTCGGGTTGGAGCCGGAACAAGCGCAGGAATTGCGGCGCGAAGACCCAACCGGCCGCGGCCAGGACCAGCCCGAAGATCAGGCCCATGAACACCGACTGGTGATACGATTTGCGCAGGCTGGAGTCGTCCCCCGCGCCCATCCTTCGCGTCACCACCGCGATGGTGCCGGTGATCAGGATGTTCATGATCCCATAGATCGCCCCGATCACATTCCCGACCAGGCTTGCCGCGGCCACCGCGTCCGTGCCCAGGAAACCGATCCACTTCAGGTCCACCAGGTCGAACATGGAAAACAAAAGCATGGAAATCGCGCTCGGCCAGGCGATGCTCCAGACCTGGTCCAAGTAGCTGCGGCCCTCCAGGTCCGACAAGGCCGCAATCCGCGGCTCTCTGAGCAGGGTCTTCTTCAACCTTCCTATTATAGAAAACTTTCCCGCGAGATAAAGCGGCTCCGGCAACGGCGCCGGCCGGGAAGCCGACCGGGTCAAGGTGCCCTGAAAATTGCCATGGGTCAAGGGTTCCGGGTTCCGCCTGACGGCGCGGGTAGGCGCGCTCCGCTTGCGGGAATCAAATAGCTTTGGAAATCTCCTCGATCGCGTCCGGATTTTCCACCGCGCTGATGTCGCCCACATCCTTGCCCAGGTATTTTTTCCGGATGGCGCCGCGCACGATCTTGGCGCTTCTGGTTTTGGGGAGCGCCTTGACGAACTTAAGCTCTTTTGGCTTCATGGTTTTTCCCAGATGCTTGATCACCTGCGCTTTCAACTCCTCCCGCAATTTCTCGCTCGGCTCGGTCCCGGGCTTGAGGACCACGAAGCAAACCGCGGCCTCTCCCTTGATCTCGTCGGGCACGCCGATGGCCGCGGATTCCTGGACCAGGGGATGCTCGTTGAGCGCAGATTCAAGCTCGGCCGGGCCGGTGCGTTTGCCGGCGATCTTGATGGTGTCATCGCTTCTCCCATGCAGGAACCAGAAGCCGTCTTCATCCACCAACGCCCAGTCGCCGTGATACCAGATGTTCTGTCCCCATTTTGAGAAATAAGTATCAATATATCTTGCCGGGTCTTTGAGGAATCCTTTGGTCATGGAGGGCGCGGGTTTTTTGCAGACCAGGTGTCCGATGCCGCCGCGGATCGGCTTGCCGTCATCGTCAAACACATCAATGTCCATTCCCAGGCCGGGCCCGCGCAGGGTGCAGGGCTTGAGCTCGGTGATCGGGAGCGGGCTTAACAGGCAGCCCACGATCTCGGTCCCGCCCGAGATGTTGATGATCGGACATTTCTTCTTGCCGATTTTTTCAAAAAACCACATATACGAGTTCGGGTCCCAGGGCTCGCCGGTGGACCCGAGGATGCGGAGCGATGAAAGGTCGTGTTTGTTCACCCACTCATCCTCGAAGGTCATCAACAGCCGGATCGCGGTGGGGCTGAACCCGAAGATATTTATCTTATAGTCTTCAATCAGCTTCCAGACCCGGTCCGGATTGGGATAGACCGGCACGCCCTCGAAGAACAAATAGGTCCCGCCGAAGAACTGCACGCCGATCACTTCCCACGGCCCCATCATCCAGCCGATGTCGGTGAACCAGAAAAAATTGCTGTCCGGCTTGGTGTCAAAGTAATATCCCACTTCCTTGGCCATCTGCGCGAGCGCGCCGGCATGGGTGTGCACGGTCCCTTTGGGCTTGCCGGTGGTGCCGGAAGTATAAATGATGAGCGAGTAATCCTCCGCGTCCAGTTTCGCGGTCTCAAATTCCGTGCTCTTGCCCTTGACGAAATCGTCCCAATAAACATCCCGGCCCGGCTTCATCGCCACCTCGGTCCCGAGCCGCCGGAACACCACCACCTTCTGAATGGTCGGCACATTTTCCAAAGCCTTGTCCGCCTCGGGCTTGGTCAGGGTCGCTTTCCCGCGCCGCAGGCCGCCGTCCGCGGTGAACAAAACCTTGGCCTCGCCGTCTTCCAGCCGCGTGCTCACCGCCATGTTCCCGAACCCGGAGAAGATCGGGATCACCGCGGCGCCGATCTTGAAGCAGGCCATCATCGCGATCACGATCTCCGGGGTCATGGGCATGTAGATGCCCACGGTGTCGCCCTTCTTGATCCCCATATCCTGGAGCGCGTTCGCCACCTGGTTGGATTGCTCGAAAACTTCCTGGTAAGTCAGCCGGCGCACGGCCCCGTCATCGCCTTCCCAGATGATGCAGAGCTTATTGCCCTTGCCGTCGCGGATGTGGCGGTCGAGGCAGTTGTGGGCGATGTTGATCTTGCCGTCGAGGAACCATTTGGTCCAGGGAAAGCCCTTGCTCATGTCCATCACTTTGGAATAGGGCTGATACCATTCCACGCCCAAGTCTTTGAGGCAGGCGTCCCAAAACCATTCCACATCCGTGGTCGAGCGTTTGATCAGCTCGTCATAGGTCTTGATCCCGTGCTGGTCCATGAAACGCTTGATGTTGCTCTTGGTCAGATAGTCCCCGTAAGGTTTCCAGATTACTTCAGTCATAGCGATCGCCTCCTTCTATTGCGTATGCGCAAATATTAGACACTTTCGACTGAAAATGTCAACTCGCAGTTGAAAAATTTTGCCGCGGCCCCAACTGAAAATTGCCCGGCCGCCAGGTTGAAAAGTTGATAAGCTGATAGGTGGATAACTTCTATTCTCGGCGCGATCCTGATGAAGATTCCGTTTGCCGTTCCCCTTTCACCGGGAACCGGTCTATTCAATCTTCTTATAGACTTCCTCTTTGATCTGGACCTTGCCCTTTTTCAGATCCTGCAAATACCGGTCAAAGGCTTCCTGCCGCTTCTGCGTGAGCAGCGTCTTCTTCACCGTTTCCTTCTCCGAGTCGAATTGGGCCGGGTCCGCCGGCTTCAGGGCCTTGAGTTTGAGCACATAAACCCGACCCGCGGAGTCATATACATCCTTGGGCGCCGGGTCCTTCAAGGTCAGGCTGAAAACCATTTTGGAAAATTCCTTGGAATATCCGATGCCCGGGACCTGCTGGGAGCCGCTCGGGAAAAAGCCGGTTTCCTTGAGTTCCGAATTTTCTTTCCGGGCCACCGCGGCAATGCCCGGGCCTTTCCGGAGTTCTTCCAGATCCTTGCGGCCGTCCTCCTTGGCCTTGGCCAGCCGGATTTCCGGTTCCAGTTTTCGCACAATCTTGGGATGGGTTTCCTCCAGCGTGGCCTGGTGCGGGTCCTTGATCTCCGTGACTTCAAAAATATAAAGGTCATCCTTGCCGGTCAGGACCTCGCTGATCTCGCCCTGGGTCATGAGGAAAGACAATTCCGAGATGTCGCGGCTGTCCGGCAGTCCCTCGAGATTGTTCTCGCCTTTCCGGAAATACTCGCTGGTCCGGAGCTCGAGATGGTTCTTCTTGGCGGCCTCGGCCATGCTCTTGCCCAGGCAGTCCTTCAAGACTAGGTCCGCTTTATCCTTGGCCAGGATATGGGCCTGGTTCCGGACCAGTTCCTTCTTCACTGCGTCCTTGACCTCGCTCAGCGGTTTGTACTCGGCCGGTTTCAACTCCTCCAGCTTGAGGAGATGGAATCCGTATTTGCTCCGGACCGGCTCGCTCACGCCGCCGGGAGACAGCGCGTATCCGGCTTGCTCGAACTCCGGGACCAACTGGCCCCGGCTGGTCCAGCCCAGGTCTCCGCCATTGATCGCGCTGGTGGTGTCTTCCGAGTATTTTTTGGCTTCCTCCGCAAAATCTATCCCGCCCTTCAGGGCATCCTCAATCGCGACGATCTTATCCTGCGCTTTTTTTATCTCGTCCGCGCCGGCCCCTTCCGCGGCCTTGATCAGGATATGCCGGAAATGCGCCGACTCCGGTTTAACCAGATAGCGGTCCTTGCTCTTCTCGTAATATTCCTTGAGCTCGGCCTCGCTCACCACGGCCTCTTTTTCAAAATCCGGGATATGGAATTTGAGGTATTGAACCCGCCGGGTCTCGGGCCAGTCAAAATCCCGGGTATGCGAACCAAAGTATTCCTCAATCTCCTTCGCGGTCGGCTCCAGCTTGGCGTAGCGCTTTTCCGCGTCAATCACGAAATAATCCAGGTTGAGTTCCTGGAAAGTCCGGTCGTAATACTCCTTGACCTCGTCGGCGCTGACCTGGACCGGCGCCACCACCAGGCTGGTCACCCGGTCAACGATCAACTGCTCCCTAACCTCATCCTCGAACTGCTCCGCAGTCACTCCCAACTGGCTGAGGATATTTTTATAAGTAGCCTGATTGAACGCTCCGGTCTGGTCCCGGAAATATGGGATCTGGCTGATTTGAGTGTTGACCTCCGAGCTGCTCACCTTGACCCCCAGCTTCTCCGCCTGCTGCTTCAATAGCGCCCGCCCCACCATCTCGTCCAGCACATCCTGCTTGAGCGCGCCCGTGTCCAGCATCTCGGCCGGGACCTCGCCATATTGCCGGCTCATCTTCTGGTACCAGGACTGCTTGGCTCTCGCATAGTTCCGGTAAAAATCCCGCGAGCTGATCTCCACGCCGTTCGCGGTGGCGACCGCTTCCTTCGATTCCTCGGCCGGCCGCTCCCGCATGTAGCGGTTGGACAGGATTCCGAAGCCGCCGAAAAAGGTCGCCGCCAAAACCACATACAGCGCCTTCACCGCCCACGATTTACTGTGCTTTCTAAACCAGCTTAACATCTCCGCTCCTTCCCATGACAAGTCCCCGTAGACACAGGTCTTCTCATATTACTTTCCAATCCCGGAAAAATCAACCCGCGGTGAAAGATGATCGGCTGGCAGCATGATCTGAGGATCCGCGCGCCCCTTCTATATCCTCATTGCCGCGATTGACCCCCGCAGCTAAATCTGATAAAAACTGGAAAGACCATGAATGTCGGAATTTTAAGCAATATCGTCATCATCCTGGCCCTGGCCGTGGCCGTGCTCTTCATCTGCTCGAGGCTTAAAATCCCCACCATTGTCGGGTTCCTCATCACCGGCGCCCTCGCCGGGCCCAGCGGCTTCAAGCTGATCAAGGATCTCCACGAGGTTCAGACCCTCGCCGAGATCGGCGTGGTGTTCCTGCTCTTCACCATCGGGATCGAGTTCTCCCTCAAGCGTCTCGCCCGGCTCAAGCGCGCCGCCCTGCTCGGCGGCTCCCTTCAAATGTTTCTCACCATTCTCGCGGTCCTTTTTCTCATGACCCGTCTCGGACTCGCTTTCCGTCCGGCCCTGTTCATGGGATTTCTCATCTCGCTCAGTTCCACCGCCATCGTGCTCCGGACCTTGCAGGAGCGGGCCTCGGTGGAAACCCCGCACGGCGGCGTAACCCTTGCCATCCTGGTTTTTCAGGACATCGCCGTGGTGCCCATGATGCTCCTCATCCCGCTCCTGGCCGGGGGCGCCGGCCCGGTCGGAAAATCTTTAATCCTGCTCCTCGCCAAGGGCGTCGGCATTGTGCTCATGGTGATCGTCGCCGCGGAGTGGCTGGTCCCGCGAATCCTTTACTCGATCGCCCGGACCAAAAGCCCGGAGTTGTTCATGCTCAGCATCGTGGTCATCTGCCTCGCCACCGCCTGGCTCACATCCTCGATCGGACTCTCCCTCGCCCTGGGCGCGTTCCTCGCCGGGCTTATCATCTCCGAGTCCGAATACAGCTTCCAGGCTCTCAGCAACATCTATCCCTTCCGAGAT
>CAIUDS010000652.1 GCA_903897985.1 uncultured delta proteobacterium | reverse complement strand
GGACCGGTCCCGACCGGGTTGCGGCCGTAAGGGTGCTTGTTGAAATCCGTGCCGTCATCCAGGATATGTTTGGGCACGATGAAGAACTGGCCGAGGGACTCGACCGCCTTGAAATAGGGCTGTTTCCAGCGGAACTGCACGGTGTAGTCATCCAGCTTTTTGTGCTCCACGCAGTCAATGTAATAAACCCGGAGCGGCGCGGCATCCACTTTGGGATCCATGATCCGCTCGAACGAATAGATGACATCGTCCGCGCTAAAGGGTTTGCCGTCGTGCCATTTCACATCCTTCCGAAGATGAAAGGTGAACACGAGCTTGTCCGGGCTGATCTCGTAGCTCTCGGCCAGCATGGGCTGGAGGTCGCCGGTGGTCAGGTCCATATAAAGCAAAGAGTCCATGATCAGGTAGTCAATCATGTCCTGGGCATAGATATCGGTGGCGGTGATCGGGTTAAGGGTTCCAGGCTCCGAGGGCAGCCGGCGCATGAGCTGGTCGCCTTGGACCGGGGTCTCGCCCGGACCGGGCAAAACCTTTTCCATCGCCCCGGGGAATTCGAGCTTTTCCGAACAGGATGAGCTCGAGGGGACGGCCGCGGTCCCAGCGGTTGCGGCTTTGCCGGTTTCCGGGGCTTTGGGTTTGCAGGAAGCCAGAATCAGGAACAGGATCAGGATTGAAAATATTTTCTTCATTTCCCCTCCGGTTTTTTACGGGCTCATCTGTTGGAGAAGGTCTTCAAGCTGTTTTTTCAATGCGGGCCTTGGGCTTTGGCCGAGCGCCTTTTGAAAATATTCGCGCGCCTTTTTCCGGTCGCCCAGTTTCAGGTAAATTTGCCCGAGATGCTTTGCGATCTCGGGATCGTCCGGCATTTTTTCGGCGCCCCGGGTAACCCATTTGAGCGCTTCCTGGTAACGGCCTTTCTGAAAATAGAGCCAGCCCATGCTGTCGAGGATGGCTCCATTCTCGGGGTCCAGCTCGAGGGCGCGCTTCAAGTAGTCCTCGGCCTGGCCCAGGTTGGTGTTTTGTTCGACCCAGGTATAGCCGATGAAATTGAGCAGCTCGGGATCGCCCGGCTTCTTGTTCAGGGCCACCTGCGCGAACTCGATGGCCTTCGAGTTGTCTCCGGTCAGGGAATAGACAATGGCCAGGGAGTAAAACAAATCCGGGTCTTCCGGGATATGTTTGAGCGCTTCGTTCAAACTCTTTTTGGCGTCCTCGAAGCGCTCCTCCTTCTGGTAGAGCTCGACCAGGGTCAGCCAGAAAGCCTTGCCGCCGGGATGGGACTCGGTCAGGCTTTGAGCCTGACGAATCGCCTCTTCCTTTTTGCCCTGGTTATAGGCGATCCAGATCATTTGCGCCTGCGCGTCCGGGTAAAGTTTGGACGCGGAGGGAATCTGCGAGAACCATTTTGAGGCCTCGGCCCAGTTTTTTAGTTTCATCTCGAGCAGGCCGAGATTGTAGAGCGCCTGCTCGGATTTCGGATCCATCTGCAACACGGCCAGGAATTCCGCGCGCGCCGGCTCGGGATGGTCTTCCTGCAAATACAGGAATCCGGAGAAGAGCCAGGGATCGGGGTTCTCTCCGGAGAAACGCTTGGCGATTTCCAGTTGCTCATGCGCCGGCTGCTTTTGACCGGTCCGGATCAGGAGCCGCGCGAGGTCCAGCCGGTCCTGCAAGTTATCCGGCTTCAAATCCAACTCCGAGTTCAAAGCCGAAATGGCTTCCTTCCAATTGCCGCGCGCGGCCTCCAGGTCCGCGTATTCGGCCCAGGCCTCATAATCGCCCGGGGCATACTGTAAGAGTTCCTGGTAGGCTGTTTCGGCCTCCCCGGTCCGGCCGGCCCGGATCAAGATCCGGGCATACTCTTTCCTCAGTTCAACCGCATCCGGGTTCCGGTTCACAAAATCCTCGAGCGTGCTCACGGCCAAGTCCATCCGGCCCTCGAGCTCATAGACGCGCGAAAGCTCGCGATAAGCGAACGGGTCCTGCGCCGCGAGCTCGACCAGCTTCTGCGCATAAGGTTCGGCCAAGTCCGGCCGGCGGGCCATCATGTGCGAGTCGGCCAGGAAAAAATAAGGCTCGGGCCAGTTCGGATTCAGCTTGAGAGTCTGGTCGGCTTCCTTGATCGCCTCCGGGTAATTGCGGGAAAGCGCATAAAGCTGGGCAAGCTCGAAATGGAGATAGGCCGAGTCCGGATCGAGTACCAGGGCCTTTAGCAACTCCGCCCGGGCCGCTTCGGGTTTGCCGTCTAGACTTAGTTGGAGCGCCTCGCTGAAATAGTATTGAGCCTCCGCGTCCAGGGAAGGCTCGCTGAAACCGCGCGTGGAAAACTTTTTGACCAGCTCGCATCCCAGCACCACGCTGAAAGCGCTCAACACCGCCAGCGCCGCGGCCAGGAACTGTTTCCAACTCGGAATCATGGTCAAGCTGAATTTAGCATAAGGGCGGGATTAAACAAATTTGCCCCTGATCTCCGGTTAACCAGAAGGTATTTGCAAATCCGATCTGTTGTAGCGTCAGGCTTTATGCCTGACCAGTCACCCACAAGGGGTGACGCTACCCCCCAAGGGGATCAGGGCAAAATTGAGCGTTGGGAGCCGGGAATCAGCCAATTCCCGATTGCTCAACTCAAGCTGAGGGCTTGATCGGCTTCCTGCGCGAAAATCTTTTGGGAGGACAGGATGACCACCTGGGTCTTGGCGCTGATGGTTTTGAGACTTTTGGCGACGGTGACGAACTTATTTTCATCGAGCACCAGATAGGGGTCGTCGAGCAAAACCGGGAACGGGTATTTCTGGATGGCGATTTCGAGCAGGGCGAACTTGAGGGACAGGTAGACCAGGTTGGCCGCGGTTTTTCCGAGTTGGATCAGTTCCTGCTCGTGATCGCCTTCGGCGAGTTTGACCAGGAGGTTGTCGCCATCCTTGCGGAACTCAAGGTAACGCTTTTCGGAAAGGGTCTGGAGATAGAACACGGCCCGGGCTTGAACCTGCGCCCACATTTCGCCGGCGCCGAACCCGAACAGTCTCCCGCCGCTGTCCAGCATTTCCTCCCAGAACGACATCGTCCCGCGGCGGGCCGCGACCATCTGGGTGCTCGAGGCGTCCTTGACCGCGGCCGGGGCGGTCCCCGTTTCCGGACTCTGAGCCGAGATCAGTCCCAACTGTTTGGCCCGTTCCAGCGCGCTCTCGAGCCGGCCGATCTCGCGCTGGAGCTCGGCCCGGTCCAGGGTTGCCCCGCCGAACTTCCGCAGCGTTTCCTCCAACGGCGCGATCTTCTGTTTCAGTTCGTCCTGGTCGCGGTTAAGCTTATCCAGGTCCAGGTCAATCACCAGTTCCTTTTTCTTGCGGTTAAGCTCGTTCCTCCGGGCGTCCAGCTCGCGGAAGCTGTTCAGCATCTCCTTCAGTTCCTCGGTATTATCGCACTTGAGCTGCTCGAGCAGCTTCTTGACGATCGCCCCTTTCACCTGGTATTCCTTGGCCACGCTCTTCCGCTGATCCTCCAACCGGGCCAGCACGGTTTTGGCTTCCGTCTTCTTGCCCTCCACACCGAAGAAATTCCACAGCGACATGGCCACCATCACGATCCCGGGCACCATCAGGATCCCCAGCCAGGTGAACCCCGTGATCCCGATCACTCCCAGTAAAATCGGGAGCACGATCCCGGCGCCGATCAAGCCCGCGCCGACCTTGACAATGGTCTCCTTGTAAAATTTGGGTTTGCCCTCATAAAAGGCGACCTCTTCGTCCAGCCCCACCATCTTCTGGTCAATCGCCTCCAATTCCTTGCCCCGGTTATCCTCGAGCGAATCATACTGGGCGACCCGCTGGTCAATATTATCGGGCAGGCTCCGGAACAGCCGAAACTTGCCGAGCTGCCCGTCCACTTCCGCCAGTTCCTTGTCAAGCTTTTTTACCTTTTCTTTTTCTTTATCGATCTCGAACACCTTGGCCTGGATCCCGTCAATCTCGAACTGGACATCCTCGACCTGCTGCGCCCGCGCCGATTCGGCGCGGAGCTCCTCCAGCTTTTTTCCCTTGGCTTCCCAACTCAGGCCGTCATCCTCGCCCAGGAACTGGCCTCCCCCTCCCATGCCGCCGAATCCGCCCATTCCCGGCATTCCCGGCATTCCGGGCATTCCCGGAAATCCGGTCATACCGGGCATACCGGGCATGCCCGGTATGCTCATGCCGCCGAGGTCAACCACGGCTTCCCGCACGGAATACTCCTGCCGCGCCGGCGGTTCCTCCGGCTGCGCTTTGGGTTTTTCCATACCGACATAGCTGGGCATCCAGAACCGGCTTTCCAGGAATATGGTCTTGTAGTCCTGGTAGGCCGGGAGATTGAGTTCCTCCGCCAGGATCGCGGAAATCTCGCTCGGATCCGAACTCAGCCGTTCAAACTTGTCCGAGCCGGGACCCCGGCGGGAAAGGCTGATCGCGTTCTGGTTGAAGTCTTTGAGGATCCGGTAAAAGGACTCGGCCTGCTGAAAAGTGAGTCCGGCCCGGGATTGGCCCTCGCTCTTCCAGGTCCGCCAGTCCTGCCTCGAGTCCATGATCCGGTTGGGAAACAACAACTCGACGATGCACTCGAACAAAGTGGTCTTGCCGGACTCGTTTCCGCCGAAGATCAGATTAAGCCCGGGCTTGAAGGGGATTTTCTGGCTGACGGAGAACCGCTTCACCCCTTGCAGAACCAGGTCAATCAATTGCATCTTGGAACCCGCTCACCTCTGTTCCTTGATCTTGGCCGACTTGCCGATCCGCTCGCGCAGATAATACAGCTTGGCCCTTCGCACCTTGCCCTTTTGCTTGACCTCGATCTGCTCGATGATGGGCGAATGGATCGGGAATATTTTCTCGACGCCGATGCCATAGGACACTTTGCGAACGGTTACGCTGCTCCGGGGTCCCTTGTTCTTCAACGCGATCACCGTCCCCTCGAAGATCTGAGTCCGCTCCTTGTCGCCTTCCTTGATCCGCTGATGGACCAGCACCGTATCGCCCGGCCGCACCCTAGGCAAATCCTTCTTCACCCGTTCCTGCTCAAACTTCTCCAACTTGTTCATGTTCGCGCTCCTTTTCGATTTTTATATTGCACTCATTCGTCCGTGCTGTCAACAGAAAATAGCCGGTCCAGGATAATGGCCGCGGCCGAACGCACGCTCAGGTGGTTGTAGTCCCCGCTCCCTCGAATCGGCTCCAGCAGGTAATCAAACTCCCGCTCCATAAACCCGCGCTCGAGCCCCCACCCGGTGCCGAAGATAATCAGCCACACCCCCTCCGTTTCCTTTGCCAACCGTTTCCTCATTTCCCCAAAGCTAACCTGCTTTTCCATTTTCTTCGCGCTGGTCCCCACCAGCCGCGCCGGTTTCCCGCACTCATCCTCGATCCGCGCCTTCACCTCCGCCAGGTCCGACGCCATCCGCGCCAGCTTGAACGCCTCCTTGCGCGTCCAGTTGTAATCCGCGCCCGGACCCGTGACCCAATGCGCGATCAGCCGCTCGCCCAGCTTGCGCTGGAGCTCGAGCGGGGTCACCACGAAATATCCGTTCAGCCCGTAAGTAACGCAGAGCCGGGCCAGGTCGTGAAGGTCGTGGTTGGTGATCGAACTGGCGGCCACTTCGCCGGTTTTGTTATATACCGGATAATGTAAAAGACCTATATAGATCCGGTTACTCAACCTCGTTGCCTCCTGGAGAACAGCGGCTCGGAGAACGGCGCACGGTGAAGGGTGAACGGTTCACGGTAAGATGTGCCAAAACTGGCTCGGTTGCCTGCCCTCAACTTGCTATCCTCCCAGTCCCTTTAAATATTCAATGCGCTTAAACAGCATCCTCGAGATATGATCGGCCTCTGCGCGCAATTTTTTGAACCCGCGCTCATCGAGGTATCCCAGGTCAAGTGCGGTGTAAAGCCGCGAACGCAATTCGCCGGCCGAAGCTTTGGCCACCCCCAGCAAGAGCATGTATTCCTTCCGGCTGCTCCTTTCAAAACCTTCCGCAATATTCGATTGAACCGAAATCGCCGATCTCCGCAACTGGTCTCTCAGAGCGAAGTCTTTGGCCAATCCGCCCCGGTTGGTCAGCTGATAAACCTCGCGAGTCAGCTCGCGCGCCTTTTTCCAGCTATTCAAATCTTCAAACCTTTTTACCGGCATGAGCGATCTCCGTTTTCGATTGGTATCCTTCGTGAACCAGCCCAGCCGACCCATTCGCCGCGGCCGGAGCCGAAGCGACCGTTAACCGTGAACCGTTCACCGTTAACCATTTACCAGCTCCCCTTTTATATCCTTAAGCAATAGTGCTTCATCAGCATTGGGTGGAAAACGGAGCAGCAGGTCGGGACGCCGAAGCAAGGTCCGGCGCAACGATTCCTTTTCCTGCCAGGCCTGGATTTTCTTGTGGTCGCCGCTCAAAAGCACCTCGGGCGGACTGACCTTTCCAAAAACCCGGGGCCGGGTGTATTGGGCCGGTTCGAGCCGAGCCGGGAAGGAATCCCGAGCCGGAGACTCGGCGTTTCCAAGCACGCCCGGGATCAGCCGGCTCACGGTCTCGACCACCGCCAAAGCCGGCAACTCCCCGCCGGAAAGCACATAGTCGCCGAGGGACAATTCCGCGTCCACCATCCGGTCAATGGCGCGCTGGTCCACGCCGGCGTATCTCCCGCAAACCAGGATCAGGCGGCTGAGCCTGGAAAGTTCCGTTGCCCATGGTTGATCGAAAGTTCTGCCCTGCGGCGAGAGCAGGATCACCGGCGCCAAATCCCCGTCCGGCCGGACGGCCGCGAGCGCGCGCTCGAGCAGGTCCGGCTTGAGCACCATGCCGTCGCTGCCGCTGAACGGGGCATCGTCCGCGGTCTTGTGTTTGTCCAAAGACCAATCGCGCAGGTTGAAAATCCTGATTTTGAGCAGACCCTTTTCCTGAGCCTTCTGGAGCAGGCTCTCCTGCAAGGGAGATTCGAAAATCTCCGGAAAGAGCGTGATGAGGTCGAACTGGATCATGCCCGTCCGCTCCTGTTTTTCTTACCACAGAGAACACAGAGTTCACAGAGAATAGAAAATTTTAAGTTAGTTTTGTTTATTTGCATTTTTCTCTGTGCCCTCTGTGGCCTCTGTGGTAAAATCCAACTTCCCAAATCAAGCACCCTGCCCTCCGCGCAGCGGCCACCGCTATTTCTCCATAAAGTCCTTAATCCCTATCACCACGATCCTCCCGCCCGCCAGGTCAACTTCCTTGACCACCCGGCTGATAAAAGGCGCCATCACTTCCCGCCCCCGGCTCTTGATCACCAGGAGGTCGTGCCCGCCCAAACGAGGATTGGTTTCTTCCAGCCGGACCACCTCGCCCACATACTCGCCGCTCTCGAGCACCGCCTTGAGCCCGATCAACTGGAACCAGTAATATTCGCCTTCTTTGCACGGCTGGAGCTGACACTCCTCGATCAGCACTTCAAAGCCCCGGACCCTTTCCGAGCCGTTGCGGTCCGCGATGCCTTCGAGCACAACCAGGAAATCGCCCGAGAACGGACGGAGCTGTTCGATGATAAATTTTTGAATCTCTCCCCCGGGGGAGCGCAGATAGAGATATTCGAGGGCGTCGAAAGTTTCGGTGAACGGGTTATAAGGATGGAGTTTGAGCTCGCCCTTGAGCCCGTGCGGCCGGCCCACCACGCCCAGCGGGATAAACCGCGCGTCCCGGACTTTGGCTGGGTAGGCTTTGCTCATGGGTCCTGCCGTTCATTCAACCAGTTCCACCGCGATCCGCCGGTCCGAGCCGCTGGAGGCCGCGGACAGGAGCTTGCGGATCGCCTTGATGGTCTTGCCCTGTTTCCCGATCACCCGGCCCCGGTCCGAGGCGGAAACCTTGAGTTCCATGATCACAACGCCTTCCTTTTCCAATTCGAGCACCGCAACCTGGTCCGGGTCCTCGACCAGACTCCTCACCAGATATTCCAGAAGGCCCTTGGTGTCTGTTTTCCGGCTCATGCTTCCTCTAGGGGCGCAGGGACACGCGTGTCCCCACTCCTGCCTGCGGACTAAGCCTTTTCCGGCGGAGCCGTAGGCTCGCTCGGGGTTGCCGGGGTCGCGGGTTCCGGGGGAGCGGACAGGGGTGCCACGGGCACCCCTGTCCGCGCACCTATAATCCCCTTCTTCTTGAGCAGGTTATAAACCGTCCGGCTGGGCTGGGCGCCTTGGGAAATCCAATAAAGCGCCCGGTCGCTTTTAACCTCGACGGTGGACGGGTTGGTGCGCGGATTATAGTATCCGATCTTCTCGATGATTTTTCCGTCCCGGGGGGAACGCGAGTCCGCGACCACGATATGGAAAAAAGCCTGCCGAACTTTTCCCGCCCTGGCCATTCGAATCTTGACTGACATTTTCTAAAATCCTCCTTTGGAAAGTCTTTGCCCGAGCAGGTTTTTCATCTGACTCGGTTTTATTTTCTTCATCATTTTCCTCATCTCGAGATAACTCTTCAAAACCCGGTTGACCTGGCCCACGGTGGCGCCGGAGCCCTTGGCGATGCGGATGCGGCGGCTGCCGTTGATGATCCGGAAGTCCTGCCGCTCGCGCCTGGTCATCGAGCCGACAATGGCCTCCACCCGCTTGAGTTCGCCCTCGGCCGCGCCCAGGTTCGGGATCGCCTTCATTTGCTGCTTCATGCCCGGGATCATCCCCATCACATCTTGGAGCGGCCCCAGCTTCTTCACCTGCCCTATCATATCCCGGAAATCCTCAAGTGTGAAATCAGCGGCCAAAAGTTTCTTTTGCAGCCGCTCGGCCTGCTTCTGGTCGAACACCTCCGAGGCCTTTTCCACCAAGGTCAGGATGTCGCCCAAATCCAAAATCCGGCCGGCCATGCGGTCGGGATGGAAAACCTCGAGCGCGTCCAGTTTCTCGCCCACGCCCACCAGCTTGATCGGCTTGCCCGTAACGCCCTTGATGCTCAAAGCCGCGCCGCCCCGGGCGTCGCCGTCCAGCTTGGTCAGGATCACCCCGGTCAGCCCGACCTTCTGGTCAAAACTCTCCGCCACATTCACCGCGTCCTGACCGGTCATCGCGTCCGCGACCAGCAAAACCTCGCTCGGGTCCAATATCTTTTTCAGCCGCGCAAGTTCGTCCATCAACGCGTCGTCAATGTGCAGCCGGCCCGCGGTGTCAACGATCATGGTGTCCAAAGCGCCCACTTTCGCGTCCTGCAAAGCCTTGCTTACGATCTCCTCCGGCTTTTGAGCGGCGCTGGATTTGTAGGCCGGGATTTTGAGCTCGTCGGCCAGGATCAGGAGCTGGTCAATGGCCGCGGGCCGATACACATCCGCGGGCACCAAAAACGGGCTCCTGCCCTTCCCTTTCAGCATCAAGGCCAGCTTGCCCGCGGTGGTGGTCTTGCCCGAGCCTTGCAGCCCGACCAGCATGATCACCGCGGGGAAACCCTTGAGCGAAAGCTCGGAGGTCTTCCCGCCCAGCAACTCGCACAACTCGTCAAAAACCGCCTTGACAAACTGGTTCGCCGGCGATACCCCCGGCGTGACCTCCACGCCGATGGACTTCTCCCGGACCTTGGCCAGGAAGTTTTTCACCACCGTGTAATTGACATCGGCCTCGAGCAGGTTGGCGCGGACCTGTTGCAGGACTTCCTCGAGGTTCGACTCGGAAATCCGCGCCTGTCCGCGCAGACGGCGGACGCTCTCGGTCAGCTTTTCTGATAAGGTTTCAAACATACTTTCCCCGTAAAATCAACTACCAATAATAGCCGGATTTGCCCGTTTGTCAAAGTTTTTCGGGACCCCCGGGTCTCCCGCCGCGCCAGCCCATGCGTGCTCCTCTTTTCCCAGGTTGACGAACCAAGCAGGGCTGGGTAAAATACGGAAATCAGCTTTGCGTTAAATGAAGGAATAAAATGAAAGAATCCGAATTGTCATTGCTTCCGGCCGCGGTCGAAGAAAAGACCGACTACGCCGCACAGATTTACCGCTGGCAAGTTCTCTTCCCGCACCTCGGAGGTTATTGAAAGAATGAACAAACAAACTCCATTGATCATTGGAGACATAGACTCTTTGGCTCGGGAATTTTATTCATCCTATGACCCCGAATACTGGCATAATTTGTTAGATTGGCTCAAGTACAGCCATGACAATTTCGACACTCTTAGGGATGATTTTTCACGCAGTCGAGAAGAAAAAGTAAACCCTGACGAATTCAGGAAGATGATTAGATGCGAACTTCATTTCTTGTACTTTAAAATGATCGAAACTCTGTTTGATATAATTTTTGCGGTTTGCTCCCACAACCTGAAAACCCTGTGGTTGGCTTTAAATTTTTCCAATGATAGACGCACCCCGTATTTTAAGGGCTGAGCTTCCCCCCAAAAACTGGACAGGTAGTTAAGTTAGGTTTTGAGGGTAAAATTGGGTCCAGAAAAGGGGGAAAGCATGGCTGGGAAACGGAAGCGGCACAGCGCGGAATTTAAGGCCAAGGTTGCGCTGTTAGCGAT
>CAIUDS010000651.1 GCA_903897985.1 uncultured delta proteobacterium | reverse complement strand
TGTGTCCTCTGTGGTAAAAAATGAAGATTTCTTTCTTAGCCATAGGCGATGAACTGATCTCGGGCAAAGTGACCGAGGGGAACGGAAAATTTTTCGCGCGCGAAATTTCCGCGCTGGGCATGCAGGTAATATATATGATGATGGCCGGGGACAATCCGGAGGAAATGGTTGGGGCGTTTGAATATCTGGCCGGAAACTCGGATGCGATCATTGTCACCGGCGGACTGGGGCCGACTCCCGACGATCTCACCACCGAGGTCTTTGCTCAATTCGCCGGCCTGGAGTTGGAATTACACCAGGACATCCTTGCCGGGATCGAGGCGCGGTTCAACCTGCGCGGCATGGAGATGCCCGCGACCAACCGGAAACAGGCTTTGCTCCCCAAGACCGCGGCCATCATCCCGAATAAGACCGGCACCGCGCCGGGATACGAAATCGCCCTGAAAGGCCGGCGTTGGTTCTTTTTTCCGGGCGTGCCCTCGGAGTTCCAGCAGATGCTCAAGGACTCGCTGCTCCCGCGGCTGATGGAACTGGCGGGACAGAGAAAAACGGTTAAGGTCGCGACCTTGCGGGTCTATGGCATTCCCGAGAGCGGGATCGCGGAGCGGCTGCTCAAGCTGAAATTCGATCCCGAACTCAAGATCGCATACCTGCCGGAATTCCCGGACATCCATTTGCGGTTGAGCGCGGTCCTCCCCGATCCCGCCAAAGCGGACCGGATCGTGACCGAGGCCGTGGCCCAAATCCGGCCGGTGCTTGCCGAATACCTGGTCTCGGAGGACGACGAACCGCTGGAGAGTATTGTGGGCAAACTTTTAAAAGCGCGGAAACTCACGCTGGCCACCGCGGAGTCCTGCACCGGCGGACTGCTCGCGAAAAAAATCACCGACATCTCGGGCAGCTCGGATTATTTCCGAGGCGGGTTCGTGACCTATGCCAATGAACTCAAGGTCAGGGAACTCGGCGTGAGCGAGCAATTGCTGAAAAAAAAAGGCGCGGTCTGCGCGGAGGTTGCCATCGCCATGGCCCAGGGCGCAAAGGACCGCACCGGCGCGGACCTTGCCCTTTCCATCACCGGCGTGGCCGGGCCGACCGGAGGGACCAAAGACAAACCGGTCGGCATGGTGCACATGGCGCTTGCGGACAAGGACGGCATCTGGTCCCAAAAATTTTTGTTCCTGCCCATCAGCCGCGACGCGGTGCGCCAGTTATCAGCCGAGACCGCGCTCGAAATCATCCGGCGCAAGTTGCTGGGATTAAGAATGCCGGGAGAGAAGAAGGATGGAAATAAACAATTCTAATCAGACCGATCGGACGGATCGGACTGATCGGTCCGATCCGTCCGGTAAAATCAGATCCTTCATCGCGGTGGCGATCCCGGAGGCAATGAAGGAAGAACTGGGACGACTGGAGTCGCGCCTGAAAAGATCAGACGCGGACATCAAGTGGGTGCAGCCCGGCTCGATCCACATCACGCTCCGGTTCCTGGGGTATCTGGATGCGGAGCAACTGAAGCTCACTAAAGAGGCGCTCGCTGCGGTCGCGGCCCAATTCCGTCCGTTCCCCATCGAGGCCAAAGGCTGGGGGACTTTCCCGGAGAACCAGAGGCCCCGCGTGATCTGGGCGGGACTGACCAGGGGCAAGGAGGAACTGACCGCGATTTTTTCGAGCCTCGAGCAGGAGCTGATTTCGCGCGGCCTGGGCGAGGCCGACCGGCCTTTTGCCGGACACTA
>CAIUDS010000650.1 GCA_903897985.1 uncultured delta proteobacterium | reverse complement strand
TCGGGAACATGGGATGGTTCAGCAGATTGTCAGCCAGGTCCTTCAGTGCTTCGGGCGCGCCCTTGCCCACCACCGGCATGGCGTCCGCATAAGCCTTCCAGGGATCGTAATTTTCGTCGGTGAAATATTTTCCCATGGTGAAGAGGGCGACGCGGTCGGCGTTGGCGAGGAACATGGGGTTGGCGAAGATTCCGGCCACGGCCTGGCCGAGTTGAGGGTCGCGTCCGAGATAGGGGCCGAGGAAAATATTTTTTTGGAGCGAGATATCATTGACCGGATAGTTGTCCCAGATGAGGATGGGCCGGTTCCAGAGTTGTTTATATCCCGCGGCGCTCTCGAGATCAATAATGTCGGAAAAGGTTGTGGTCGGCCCGGTCCACATGATCAGGACTTCTTGATCAATCCCAGCAAGTGTTTCTAAATAGGCGGCAAAATGCCGGTTCTTGTTCTGCCAGTAGGCATAGGGCATGGAATAGACGGTTGGGCAGAAGAAGAGCCCGCAATGCGGGTCCAGGGATTTCAGATAGCGATGGATCTCATTGACCAATTTGACCTGGTCCTGGGCCATGTTGGCGTCGGCCTGGTTCGAGTCCGGGATGTCGTCGAGGCAGAGGATGAAATTGCGGATGCCCAGATCGAACATTTCCTTGAGCTTGGCTTTGAGCTTCTCAACTTCCGCGGGGTCGTTGTAGTTTATACTCAGTCCGGGCGAGATGCCGTAATTCAAATTGACGCCGACCGCGTTGGCGGTGTCCACCAGTTCCCGGAAGTTTTCCTTTTCATCTGTCGGGTAGGACTCGCGCCAGAGTTGCCGGTGATAGGGATCGTTCTTGGGCGCGTAGATGTAATGATTGAAACCGCTTTGGGCCAGGAAGCGGACCAGGCGCACGCGCTCGGTATGGGGCCAGGGCTCGTTGTAAAAACCTTCGATCACTCCGTGGATGGGCATGCGGGAGAAGGCGGGACCGGCCGAGGTGGTTGCGGAGACCAGGGGCGCGGAAATATTCAAGTCGCCGGAAAATCCCTCGACGCCGACCTTATAATAATAAGTGGTCGCGGGCGCGAGGTTTTGGTCGGTGAATTCCATCTGGTCGGTGACTTCGATCAGATGGCCGCGGTCGGGCGAGAAATCCGGCGAGTTGCCGCGATAGATTTTGAAAAGATACGCGGCCGCGGAATTGGCGGGGTATTGCCAGGAGAGCTTTAGGGCCTGATTGGACAGCGGCGCGGCTTTCAGGCTGGCGGCCATGCCCGGCATTTTCTCTTCATCCGGTCCGAAGACCAGGATTTCGCGGATGCCGACGCTTTTGCCATCATGGAACTCCAGTTTCAGGAACCGGGCGGTAACCGGCGTCTCGAACTCGAAGATTCTTTGGTTCGAGCCCTCGAACAGAACCTGCTTGACGGTCTCATAATTTTTCCGGTCCGAGGAAACCATGATGCTGTAATTATTCGGCCGGTCCTTTGCCCATCTGATCACGATCCGTTGGATGGGCACCTCGGGCATCTGCCGGTTTCCCAACTCGAGTTCGAGCCATTCCACCTTTCCGGCCTCGCTCGCCCAGAAGGTTTCCGAGTCCTTGTCCGCGGCATAGACCGGAATCTGGTGGTTCCAGACCTGGGGCGCGTAAAGCATAATGCTCCCGCCCAAAACCTCGGAGAATTTCCCGCGCCGATACGAGCTGGCGGAAACCACGGCCTCCGGCGCCCGGTTGACGCTTTTATATTTCAACTGCTCCGGCATGTTCACCTCCGCTCGATTCGCCCCGGCCGCCAGGCTCAACAAGATTCCCACGATCATGGCTTTGGTTTTCATTCCCGGTTCACCTCATCAGTATTGGCGATAATATCTCTCCGCGTAATCATTCCGGTAGTTGCCGACAAAATCCTGATAGCTCCAGCCGGAAGCGTCTTGCAACTGCCAGAAAATTTCCACCTGCTTGACCCCGGGATTCAAGGCAACCCGGCCCGGCTCGAATTCAACGCTCTTGCCGTCCGCGACCACCTTGCTCACCGTGGCGAAGAACGGAAAATGGATGATGAGGCGAGCGGGGGCGTTTCGGAATTCGGATTGGATCGAGATGGAGAGCCGGTCCGGCTGGGCCGTGGCTTTATAGCTCACCATGCCGAAATAGTTCGGCGCGTTATTGACCGCGAGCTCGTCTCCGGGCCGGACCCACTCTGGACTGACCACGCTGAGGAGATGCAGGTCGTTGCCGGCTTCGCGGATGAGCATGTTGCGGAGCAGGGTGTTGTAGAGCGCCGCGTACCAGCCGTGGGGCGGGAAGTTGCAGCTTTGTCCGACCGGGGTGTCGCTGCAATAATCGCGGTTGGCATAGGGGAAGATGGACCACTCGAAACCCTGGTGGCACGAGCCGGTGTGCGTGAGCATCGAGTAAAGATCGTGGAGCGCTTCTTCCTGCCGGCCCTGCCGGATGCTCATCTCGCTGAGCCGTTCGGTGACATAAAGGTGGAGCGCGGTGTGATAGGTGGAGATGCCCTCTTTCATGTGGACTTTGCGGTAGTGGTCAAAGGTGCGGACGATCAGCGGATCATCCGGAGCCATGAAATTCTCCGGATACACCTCGAACAAATTGCCCCAGTCCACCCCGTCCGGCACATCCATGCCCGGCGGGATGATGCCATGGTTCAAGTTCGCGGCTTCGCTGATCCGCTTGAGCAGGTTCTCGGCGAATGAGACCCGCAGTTCCGAGAAATCCGCCGCGGCCTTATCATCGCCCGCGCTCTTCGCCACCGTCACGGCGCCGTCCAGACCGGCCAGGGCCCAGATATTATGGCCGGTGTATCTGCCGATAATCCATTCGTTGTCCATCGCCGCAGTCGAGGGCATCAGGCCGTATTCATCCTTGCCGGTGTTTTCCTCAAGCCAGGCGATCGCCTTTTTCACCGCGGGCAGGATTTCCGCGGCGAACTTGCGGTCGCCGTAAGTCTTGAGATATTCGCCAAAGGCCCACAGGCTCTGGCCATACCCGTCCAACTGCCCTTTCTGGGAAACGAAATTGCCGGACTGGTCCTGGTATTGGAGAAAATACCGGAGCACTTTTTCCGCGTCCGCGGGCCGGCCCCAAATGGTGTACATCCGCGCGAAGAAGGAGCCGTCGCGCAGCCAGAAGCGGTTATATTGGAAGCGGTTCACCGTCTGCTTGATCTGGCCGTCCTTCGGATATTCCTGGCACATGATGTTATGCGCGAGCGCGGCGCGGCTGGCGTTCAGCACCTTCGGCTCCGCAAGCGAAATGGTCAGGCCCTGATTTATCTGGGCGGTCCAGAATTTTTTCAGCCGGCCGAGATATTCGTCATAGTCCGCCGCCGCGAGTTTGGCCACGGTCTCGGGGTCGGTCTTCTGCGGGTAATGCGGGAACTTGAAGGTGAAGAATTTTTCTTCCCCGGGGCCTAGGTCGAAGCGGTATTGCGCGATCGAATTCACGCGCCAGTCTTCGAGCACGCGAAATTTTCCGCGGCCGCTTCCGCCCAGGTCGTTGCCCCATTTTTTGGTTGGGGCCTGGTCGAAATAATAAACCAGCTTGCCGTCGCGCTCGGCGTAATTATCGGCAAAATGGTAACCCCAGAAGGGGCTAAAAGCCCCTTGGCGCATCTGGGGCGGACGGTGGTCGCCCCCGCCGAATTTATATCCGACCGCCAGCCCGGCGACGAGCTTGCTCGATCCGGGGTTCTTGACTGACACCCGGACAAAATCTACGGGCGCGCCCGAGTAATCCTCGCCCAGCCAATACTGAAACGCCTCGACCGAATAGACCAATCCCCGGTCCTGATACTGATACTGGACGCAGGGGATCCAGCCGTCGAGCAAAGTGTAAAGGCGCTGCTCGATCGGCTTCAAATCCTTGGTGAAAAAGATCAGTTCCGCGGCGCCGGTATAGAGCCGGCCCTCGGGCGTGACCATGGTTGCAAAATGCTGGCCGGGCAGGCCGATCTGATAGGTGGGCTTGGCGAAATAGGAGAAGACGGTGGAGCCCTGGTCAATTTTGGGATCGGTCATGGGCGGCGTGTTGAGCAACAGGCCCGCGTCGGTGATGGCATTGGTAATGCGGGTTTCCACGCTGTGGAGCCGCGAGCGCTTGAGGGGCTTTTCGGTTTGAGCGAAAGCCGGCACGGTCAAGGCCAGGACCAGGACGGATAACGCGATTTTTTTCATGAATTTCATTTTTTGCCTCCTGATAAACTAATCTTTTAGCATAATTTGGAGGGGCGCGTCAAACCGGGCCTCTATCAATTGAGGCGGGAAGGTTTTTGATTATACTAAATAGGCAAAGCGCCTGAGTGCAATAGCAGTAATGATTTGAGGAGGTAATGAAAATGTTCAGGCCGATTATCCTGCTCGGTTTTTCCAAC
>CAIUDS010000649.1 GCA_903897985.1 uncultured delta proteobacterium | reverse complement strand
CTGGAGCCCGGGTTGAATCTTGCCGAAATCTTCCACTATTACGAGGGTTTCCGCCCGCCCAGCCGGTTCCGCCTCCGGTTCGGACCGAGAATCAATTCCCTTTATACCCGTTATCGCGAGCGGTTCCGGGTCTATGCCCCCGACGAAATCCCGACCCGCGATCTCACCGATTATTGACCGGGGTCACGATCCCGGGTTTTCCGCGGCCAGCGCAAACCACTCGTAATTGGAAACCACGCTCATTTCGAGGAACGCGGTCAGATTGCTGTGGTATTTCTGGCTGGCGTATTGGTCCAGCGCCAGTCGCTTCAGTTTTTTCTCCGCCCGGATGTCAATCCGCAATGTGGGCGGGACCGGGGTGGTCCGGGTCAAATAGTGATAGACCAGCGGCAGATACCATTTCATGCCCATGCTGAAATCGCACAAGATCACCCGCATCCGCGCCTGCCATTTCGGCAGGCTCACATAATAGAGCCGTTGCGCCCTGGATTGCTTGAACGCCTCCATTGCCACCCGGTTGGCAACGCGGTGGTCCGGATGCCCGTAAAACCCGAACGGGTCAAAGGTGATGATGATCTGCGCGCCCGCGCGTGTGATCGCCTCCGCAACCCGCTGCCGCAGTTCCGACGGGTCCGCGCCTTCCAGACCCAGGTCCGAATAATCCAGTTGAATCACTTCCTCCGCCCCGAGCACCGAGGCTACGCTCAGCAATTCCCGGTCCCGGATCCGGCCCATCTGTTCCGGGCTGATCCCCAGCCTCAGATGGGAAGGGGATTTTTCTCCCCGGGTCAGGTTCAGCAGGCACAGCCGGACGCGCGGGTCTTTTTTCAGTTTGAGCAGGGTCCCCGCGGAGTAGATGGATTCATCATCCTGGTGGGGAAAAATCGTGAGCACCCCGATTTTCCCGTCCGGGCCCGGCGCCACTCCTTCCAGGAGCGAGCCTTCCCGCACCCGCGGCCAAACCGAGGCCATCTCGAGAATCAAATTGAGCAGCCGGACCCAGAGTCCCATCATTTTTCCCGCCGGAACAGAAAGCCGCAGTGCGCCGCGGTAAGCCCGGGGTTCAGCCGGATCAAGACCGGCTCCACGAGCGCGTCGAGCAGGACCGCCAGCCTTTGCGCGCCGTGGTTCAATGTGTGCAGGGCGGACTTCTTCCCGCTTTGAGCTTCGGCCGGAACGGAAAGGTTCACGAATTTCTCCGGAGTCAATTCCGCCTCGCGCGCCTGCTCCGAGGCGTCGCGTCCGGGCCGGAGCGCGGAAACCGTTTTTCCCGCCATCCACCGGTGCAGCCTGATAAACAGGTCGTAGTTGAAACGGCTGGTCCTGAGGCAGCGGAGGCCGGCTTGTTCAAATTTGGCCTGCCACTCGGCGAGGCGGTGGGAGAAGACATTGGGGAACTGGTCGAGAATGTTTTCCAGGACCAAGGCGTAGCCGCCGGGCCGGAGCAGGGCCGAGATTTTAGCGATGATGCGATCATGCTCCTCGAACGGGACATGCTGGATCACGGTGACGGTGGAAATCAGGTCAAAGGGTTCCGGCGCCGAAAAATCCTGGATGGCGACTTGATGAAACTCGATCCCGGGAAAGCGCTTGCGGTTCATTTCAATCAGGTCGGGCTGCAGGTCTATGCCGGTGGTCCGGTATCCGTGTTCAGACAGGAACCGGGACCAGCGGCCGGCGCCGCAGCCGAGGTCCAGGGCCCGGGCTCCGGGCCTGGGGGCCGGCACTTCCGAGAATAGTTTCTCATAGACCAGCTTGTGCAGGCGGTCGAAATGCCGATTGAGCCACAAGGGCGCTCCCGGCATCACCACATTCGCGAGGCCATCCGGGTCCTGCTCAAAATCTATAGCCGACCATTGATGACTGTGCAGCCTCCAATATTCCTGCATCTCCGCCCAGTTGAACCGCTTCATTGGAAAATTCTCATGATCCATGATCGTAATCATGCCCTTTCCGGCTGAAAAATCAAGCCGTCAGGCGACGCGGCTCGCCGCGCGGATTTTGACGGCCTCGCCGGCTCGGATTATTTGAGCCGGAAAAGGAATCCTGCATTGGCCGCGGCAAGGGAACTGTCGGCTTGGATCAGGATCGGCTCGGTTACAGAATCCAGGATTGCGGCGCTGCGCCTGGCGGCCTGATTCAGGGAATGGATAACCTGGCTGCCTCCGGCCGGCCGGGAAGAGGGCGTGGTCAGGTCCAAAAACTGCCGGGGTGTGAGCTCGGAGTCGGACATGATTGGGCTCGGCTGGGGAGCGCCTTTGCCAAGGGAGAAACCGATCGTTTGTGCCCGGAAATGCAGTTTGCGGAAAATCTGAAAAGAGAACTTTTTCGCGGCCAGACACTCAAACCCGGCCTGGGCAAATTTGTCTTTCCATCCCTCCCGGGAGTAGGAAAACATGTTCGGCATCTGGTAGGAGATGTTTTCCAGGATCAACACATAACCGCGGGGCTTGAGCAACTCGCGGATTTTGGACAGGATCCGGTCATGCTCTTCAAACGGGATGTGCTGGATGACCGTGACCGAGGAGATCAAATCAAACGGGACCGGGCTGGTGAAATCCTGGATGGCCACCTTGTGGAACTCGAGGTCCGGATGGCGCTTGCGGTTGGATTCAATCAGTTCCGGCTGAAGGTCTATGCCCGCGGCCTGATAACCATGCTCGGAAAGGAACCGGACCCAACGGCCGGCGCCGCACCCAAGTTCCAGGGCCCGGGCTCCGGGAACCGGAGGCGGGATCATCTGGAACAGCTGTTTATAAACCCGCTTCTGAATCCGGCCCAGGTGCCGGTTCAACCACAAGGGCGCGCCGGGAATGCAGACATTGGCCAGCCCCTCGGGATCTTTTGAGAAATCTATGCCGGACCAGCGCGCGCTGTGCAGTCGCCAGTATTCCTTCATCTCCGCCCAATTAAATCTCTTCATTTCTGTGCGAGCGGCTTTAGCCGCGATTCCTTAAGATTTTCGCGCGGCTCTCTCCGCCATTGATGACATAAAGAAGCGGCAGGGGACGGTCCGTGCCCTCGATAAAATTCGGCCTGCGCTGCCAGGGGGTTGCCGAGAGCACCTTGGCCAGGTCCATCCAGTATTGCAGCCGCGCCGGCTTCAGT
>CAIUDS010000648.1 GCA_903897985.1 uncultured delta proteobacterium | reverse complement strand
GTTTATAATCTTTGTGGATGAGGCGGCGCGGAACAATTTTAATCTTGAGTATGGCCGGGTTGCTTTGCGCCGGCTGGTGGATGTTTAAACAAAAACCTTCGGTGATCCTGATTTCGCTGGACACGGTTCGGGCGGACCACCTGTCGCCTTATGGGTATCCGCGCCTGACCACGCCCTTCCTGGCCAGGCTGGCAAAAGAAAGCGTGGTTTTTCAGAATGCCTACAGCCCGATCTCGGTTACGGTTCCGTCCCATGCCTCGCTGTTCACTTCGCATTATCCGTCCGAGACCAAGCTGGTGAACAACGGCTGGCGGCTGGAGAACTGGAAGTTGCCGCTCTTGGCCGAGGTCCTGGAGCAGCAGGGTTATCAGACCGGCGCGGTGGTTGCCAGCCCGATTTTGGGCAAACCTCACAACCTGAACCTGGGCTTTGAATATTACCAGGACCAGGAGTTTGAGCACAAGGCGCCCGTGGTCAGGAACGAGAAGGACCTGAAATTCCCGAGCAACAAGCGGCTGGCGCAGGAGGTGGTGGATTTCGGGATCGAATGGCTTAATAAGCTTAAGCCCCAGCAGCCGTTTTTCCTGTTCCTCCATTTCTACGACGCGCACCGGCCCTATGTTTTCCCGAAGGAATGGAACCAGCCTTTGCCGTATGACGATGAGTTCCAGAAATACCTGACGGCCAATTTCTATCTGGACCCGCAAGACTTCGATCTGGTCAACGACTATGACAATTCGCTCTATTACCTGGACCAGAACCTGGAGCGGTTTTTTTCCTACCTGAAAGAAAAGAGCCTGCTCGACAATACCATCATTGTCATCGTGGCGGATCACGGGGAGGGCCTGGGCCAGCATAAATTTTACCAGCACTGGTTCTCCATCTACGAGGAAGAGATGAAGGCGCCGCTCTTGATCCGATTCCCGCGGGCGGAGCATGCGGGCGCAAAGGTGGCGGCGCAGGTGAGCCTGATAGATGTCGCGCCCACGGTGCTGGATTTTCTCAAGCTGAAGGACCCCATGCAAAGCCGGGGCGCTTCTTTGCTCCCGTTGATCCGCGGGGACAAGCAGGAACTCCGGTCCTGCAATTTCCTCGAGCGCAGCTGGCTCCCGGAAGAAAAAGGCGACTTGGAAAGGAATTTGGTGTCCGGGAAAAAGGCGGGCGCGGTCTGCGGGGAGTGGAAGCTGATCTGGTCGGACCGGGAGCCGATGGAGCTTTACAACCTCAAGAGCGACCCGCTCGAGCTGAAGAACCTCACAGAGGCGGAGCCGAAAAAGTACGCGGAAATGGACTTCACGCTCGCGGAGCATTTGAAAGAAATCCATTTCCAAGAGGTGACCATTCAGAGCGTCCCGGACAAGGTGCAGAAGGCGCTCAAGAGTCTGGGCTATACGCAGTAAATTGTGAAGGACGAATTCTGAATGATGAAATCCGGGAAAATCCTTTTCCTCTTCCTCTTGATCGCGCTGCTGCCGGCCGGCTGCCGCCGGTTCCAGCAAAAGCCGCCGGTGATCCTGATCACGCTCGACACGGTCCGGGCGGACCACCTTTCCCTTTATGGGTATCCGCGCCTGACCACTCCCTTCCTGGCAAAGCTGGCAGGCCGTGGGTTGTGGGCAAGGTGGCGGAGTATGCCGATCTTGAGCGGATGCTGACCTTCATGGAAGATCAGGTCAAAGCGGCGAAGTTTTTTGGGTTGAAGGTTCCAGAATAAAGGGGGTGAGAAAATGAAGAAGGCCGTAATAATCAAGGACAAATCGCGGTGGGTGATTTGCATCCATAACGGCAGGTGGAGCTACAAGTTCCATTACAAGCCGGCCAAGAAGAACGGCTGGAAGAACCCGGTCACGAATATGTTTGAAGGAGGGATGCTGAGATGAACCGCCGAAGTTTCATCAAAGCCACTGGCGCCGGACTCGCCGGTTTTGCCCTTCGTGGAAGAGGACAGACCAAGTCCCCGAATGTCCTTCTGGTGATCGTGGACCAGATGCGCCGGCCGGTGTGGTTCCGCGGCAATCACTTACACAATTATGAGGCACTGAGAAGTGAGAGCGTGGAGTTCACCAATCATTTCGTTTGTTCAGTTCCGTGCTCTCCATCTAGAGCTTGCTTGATGACGGGATTAACTCCAAGCCAAAATGGTGCAGGGTGTAATGATAATGATTTGATAAATTTGACATCCCCCACTATTGGGGATTTTTTCAGAGGTATTGGATACCAAACTCCCTATTTTGGTAAATGGCACTTAGGAGACGAAGTCGGGCGGACCGATTTTGAATTTATGACCCCCGATTTTGTACGAGGCTCCCGACACGGAGAAGACAAGGAGATTGTTAACACTTTCAAGGATTGGCTTCCTAACCGGGGTTCTGATCCCTGGATCGCAATTGTGTCTTACTTGAATCCACATGGTATTTGTGGTGGAAATGATTGGAGGCATCCACCATTTTGGAAGATTAACAAGCTCCCGGATAATCACCATGATTTTGGGAAGTATTCATCTATTAGGGTGGGACGGGAAAATTCTCGAACTCCTGAGCAGAATGATTACGAGTCATGGCTCGGTTATTTAAACTGGTATTTATACTTTTCAAGGAGGTCCGATGATAGGCTTGGGGAAATTATTTCCGCAGTCAAGGATGTTGGAATTTATGAAGACACCTTGATTATTTTTACCTCGGACCACGGAGAGATGGCTGGTTCACATGGAATGATTGGCAAGCCCCCGGTTCCATTTACGGAAGTGCTTCAGGTTCCACTTCTTTGGAGGGTTCCCAATGGGGTTCCTGGGCACATTACTCAGGTGGGCTCCAATATGGATGTGTTTGCTACCCTGGCCGCAATGCTTGGCCAGACCCTTGATGGCGTTGATGGTCACGACTTGTTCACTCCGCGGCCCGATGCCTATGCTTATTTTGAGGCGAGCCTTGGCAACGGAAAGTCTTGTTACGGACAGAGAGATGCCCGACTAGCCTGGATGCGTTACCCGGCTGGCCTCGAGAGTTATGATCTGGTCAAGGATCCGTTGATGTTAAACCCGGAGGTGTTTAAATGAAACCGAGCTGAAGAACCTCACCGAGGCGGAGCCGAAAAAGTACGCGGAAATGGACTTCACGCTTGCGGAGCATTTGAAAGAAATTAATTTCAACGAGGTGAACATCCAGAGCGTTCCGGACAAGGTGAAAAAAGCGCTCAAGAGCTTGGGCTATACGCAGTAGCCTATGAATTATGGAAAAATTCCCGAGTCAACGCTTTCGATGTTTACATGCGGCTTAACGCGGATTATAATCTTTCATAATGAGATTGGTTCGGTTGATTTTCATCCTGCTCATGCTGGGCGGGTCTTTCTTCGCCTGTCATCGTTCCCAGCAAAAACCGTCAGTGATACTGATTTCACTGGACACGGTCCGGCCGGACCATCTCTCGCTCTACGGATATTTTCGGAAGACCACCCCTTTTATGGAGGAACTGGGCAAGGAAAGCGTGGTATTCACCAATGCCCGGAGCCAGATCCCGATCACGGTTCCTTCCCATGCCACGATCTTCTCGTCCCACTATCCCTCCGAGCTCAAGCTGGTGGATAACGGCTGGAAGCTGGAGAACTGGGACCGGCCGCTCCTGGCCGAGGTTTTGGAGAGAGAAGGCTATCAAACCGCGGCGGTTCTCGCGAGCAGCATTTTGGAAAGATACCATAAACTCAATCGGGGTTTTGGGTCCTATCAGGACCAGGATTTCGAGCCCAAGATCCCGGTGGTCAAGAGTGAAGAGGACCAGAAGCGCACCAAGAAAAAGCGGCTCGCCCAGGATGTGGTTGATCGCGGGATCGAAAGGCTCTCCCAGTTCAAACCCGGTCAGCCGTTTTTCCTGTTCCTCCATTTCTATGACGGCCACCGGCCCTATATTTTTCCGCAAGACTGGAAAAAACCTTTCCAAAATGACGCCGAGCTGGCGCAATACCTGGAGAGCCGCGCATACCTGATCAAAGATGATTATGACCAAGTCAACGATTACGACAATTCCATCTCCTACCTGGACCAGAACCTGGAGCGGTTCTTCCGCTACCTGAAAGACAAGAACCTGCTCGAAAACGCCATTGTGGTGGTGGTGGCGGACCACGGCGAAGGACTGGGCCAGCATAACTATTACCGCCACGGGCTTCATCTTTATGAGGAGCAGATGCGGGTGCCGCTCCTGATCAGGTTCCCGCGCGCGGAACACGGGGGTGCCCGGCCCGGGGCCCAGGTTAGCTTGATTGATGTCGCTCCCACGGTGCTGGATTTCCTCAAAATCAAGGACCGGATGGAGAGCCGGGGCAACTCCTTGCTTCCGCTGATGGCGACCTTGTACATCAGGCCCGCAACCTCTGGCCCCGGGTCGCCGACAGCACCATCAGCAGTTCTCCGTTGCCCCTTTGTGTCCGCACCACCAGGAACTGCCCCCCGTCACTGCTCCGCACGATAAGTGAGCGGTCATGGTCGCCGCGCAGCTCCGCCGTGTCCTCGCACCGCCCTATGTGCGTCGCCGGTAGGCGCAACTGAAGGCCCGCACTCAAGGTCGCCTCGTTGCGAGCACTCAGTTGCGAAATCCGCATCGGCACCCGCTCTGCCATGAGCAGCCACAGGTCCGGGTTCCGCTCGTCATCGGCCACCCGGTACACGTCGGTCGTCTCGCG
>CAIUDS010000647.1 GCA_903897985.1 uncultured delta proteobacterium | reverse complement strand
GCTCCGCAAAAAGGTCTCGGATTTTATCCCGGTGCCCAAGGTCTCGGAGGACCTCGAACCGATGGTGTTCACTCCCCGCTCCAGCTCCTCGCCTACCACATCGCCGTGTTCAACGGCACCGATGTGGACCAGCCCCGGAATTTGGCCAAGAGCGTGACGGTGGAATGAATCGTTTTATCAATATTATTTTATGACCGGGAAAGCGGTTCCGATTTTTTTGACAAAGCAGCCGGCTTGATGTTAAACTTACTTCAACGGATGCCTATGATGCGAAAAGAATTGGGACAAGCGAAAAAAGTCTTTGAGGAAGAGCTGGAAAAAGCCGGCCTGGAGCTGATCAGTTTGCTCTTGTTTGGAAGCCGCGCAACCGGAGATTTTAACCAGGATAGCGATTGGGACTTCCTGCTTATTATTGATCAGGACCTGGAGCGCAAGCAAAAATGGGAATTGATCCTGAAGATGAAAAGAAAACTGGCCAAACTCAGAATTCCCAACGACATTATTATCGAGTCGGAAAAGCGTCTCGGCCAAAAAGCTCGGGACCCGGGGCATATCGCCCATTATGCGCTTAAGCAGGCCGCTAAAATATGAATCAGGCCTCGGTCAATAATTGGATCGCCAAAGCCGAAGGCGACCTCAAAACCGGCAAGGATGAACTGAAAACCAAAAAGCCGGTGGTGGACGCCGTCTGTTTCCATATGCAACAATGCGTTGAAAAATATCTGAAGGCCTTCCTCGTTTTCCGCAATCGGGAATTCCGCAGAACCCATGACCTCTCCGAACTGATTCAGCGATGCGCCGAACTGGACCCGGAGTTTTCTCAGCTGTTTGAACTTGATGCCGACCGTTTGACCGAATACGCCGTGGAAGTGCGATACCCGGGGGACATGATCCTGCCATCCCTGCGCGACGCCCATCAATCCGTAACAATCGCCGAGCAGGTCAAAAAATTCGTTTCCCGAAAACTGGAAAAGCTTGGCCTTAAAAAAAATCTGACCAAAGCTCGCAAAAGCGCATGAGTTGCGCCCGGTTCCGGGAGTCTCTAAAACCTGGAAACCAAGTATTCTCACTCCCCCGCTCCAGCTCCTCGCCTACCATATCGCCGTGTTCAACGGCACGGATGTGGACCAACCCCGGAATTTGGCCAAGAGCGTGACGGTGGAATAGCATCGCCTTCGGGTTTGACTTTTTTCGGCGATCAGATAAGACTGCCCGTCATGGACTTGCCCGGAAATAACAAGCTCCGATGGCCCGACTTGGTCATTTGCCTGATCCTTTTTTCCGCGGTCCTGGCCCAAGCCCCGCATACCATGAAAAAAATCGGCATTTCCTGGGACGAGCCTTTTTATTTCCTCAAAGCCAAGCAATACGCGACTTGGTTTTCCGAACTCGGCCGCGGGGCCTCTTTCCAGCCCCAAAACCCTGCAAACCACTTTCGGATTTCAGTTCACAAAAGACGACCACCCTACCCTGTCCAAATTGCTCGGGGCCCTGACCTATTCGCTGTTCCGTAAAAGCCTGGGCAAATTTTACGCTTATCGCTTTTTTGCCCCGCTCTTGTTCGCAATCCTGCTCGCCTTGATCCACCTCCGCGCGGCCTCGGCCTGGGGCAGGCCCGCGGCTTTGGCCGCAACCCTTTGCGCTTTGTTCATGCCGCGCCTGTTCGCGGACAACCATATCGGCGCCACCGAAGCCCCGCTTTGTTTCTTCTGGTTCCTCGCCGCGGTTTCCTTTCAACTCGCCATGCGCCGCAAAAGGTTCGCGCCTTTGGCCGGGGTCGCCTTCGGACTGGCCATGTCGGTCAAGTTCACTGCCTTCCTCCTGCCCGCGCCCCTCATCCTTTGGGGCCTCGTTTATCATCGCCGCAAGCTCTGGCTGCCCGCTTTGTGCCTGCTGCTCGTGGGCCCCCTGGTTTTTATCCTGCTCCAGCCCTCCATGTGGGACCACCCGGTTAAAGATGTCATGGAGTTTGTCCTGACCAGCGCGGGCAGGAAACAATGGAACCCGATTTGGGTATATTTCCTCGGACGCATCTACGGCTTTGCCGCTCCCTTCTATTGCGCCCCCTTCATGGTTTTGGTAACCGCGCCCCTAGTCAGCCTCGCCCTGTTCTTCATCGCCGTCCTCAAAATGATCCTGGAAAAATTCCGCGACGATTCGGCCGGCGCCGCCCTCATTCATTTCTGCTTCCTCATCGCCAGGACCATGGCCCCGAACGCCCCCACCATCGGCGGCGTGCGACTCTTCCTCCCCGCTTTCGTGTTCCTCGCCCTGCTCGCCGGAAGAGGCGCAGCCTCCCTTTCCGCCTGGCTCATCGAAAAAATAAAAAATCCCCGCCTGGCCGCGGCCGCCAGCTTTGCTCTCTTCGCCCTTTGCATGGCGCTCATGGCGTTCCAGTTCGGCAAGAACTATCCCTACGGACTCGAATACTATAACGAGTTGATCGGCGGCGTCCGGGGCGGCCGCGAAACCGGTTTGCAGACGACCTACTGGTGGACCGTGCTCAATGAGGATGCGCTTGAACGCGTCAACCGCGAATTGCCTCCCAAAGCGGTGATCCGCTTCTTCCCGATGGCCGATGACCTCTGGAGGTTATATCAGGAACTGGGATGGCTGCGCCCGGATATTAAAGTCACTGATTATTACGACTTCGATTATATCCTGATCCTCTCCCGGCCCTATTGGAATGCCCCGGAAATCTTCCGCTTCCTCAAAATCCCCCAGCGCGAACTCCAAGTCAAGGACTACCAGAGCCTGGACCGGGTGCCGCTCTGGATCCTCTATCAACCTCAATCAAAAGTTCCGCCCAAACCCTGATCCCGCCAAGCCCGGCCTCTCACCCCGCTCCGCCCTAGCCCCCAGCCCCAGAACCATATGAGCAAGTATGAAAGTAAGAAAATACTCTCATACTTGGATACTTGCGCTATGGCGCCGCCGGGGCGCATGAACTGAAGAGCCTTGAACCGCCGACGCATTAGCCCACAAAACCCTTTGCCCCAGTTCGCCCCGAGCAAGTATGAAAGTCGGGAAATACTCTCATACTTGGATACTTGCGCT
>CAIUDS010000646.1 GCA_903897985.1 uncultured delta proteobacterium | reverse complement strand
GTGACCTGGACCTGGTAATTGTTTCCAAGAAATTCCGGGGCAAAACCATTTTCGAGCGCGCCGAACTCCTGGGCCGGATTGATTACAAGCTGATCAAAGAATTCATGATCCCGCTCGACCTGATCACCATGTCTCCGGAAGAATTGGAGCGGGGAACCTCCCTGGTCGCCCAGTTCGCCCAGACCGGCCAGGTGGCTTATCGCAAATAGTCATCCAAGAGGTTTCCAGGCGAGCGCGTCATTAAGAATATAATCAAATCTTGACGAGAGCGGCTTTTTGAACAATAATCTGCGATAGTCATGTCGGCTACAAACAAAGCCAAAAAGCGCAATTGTATGCCTCCTAGGAAGATTGCATATTTGATCTCCCGGAACAGAACAGATTTTGATATAATCAAGCAAGCAACCGACCGGATCAGAGACAGACTTTCTCATCCTCAATATAGCGACGGGAAAAATTGGAAAGGTGATGAATTGGTCGGCTGGATTGGGGAAGTTTACGGGAAACTTTTTTGGGAGGACAAATTCTCAAAAAAGGGAAAACTGGTCGGAGAAGATTTTGAATATGACCTTTTATCCGGAAAAGACCGGGTTAGTATTAAAACCAGAAAAGGTTCTCGCTGGCAGCAAAGCGGAGCCATCCCCAGGGTTGATGGCAAAGGTTGCCCAACTCATTTGATGTTTATCCACCTGGACGGCAACCATGAACCCATTGAAATTTGGGTGTATCCTTGGAAAGAACTTAGGAAGAAGAAACGGTTTAAAAAGCATATGGTGCGGAATGAACCTCGATCCTATATTTTCAGGGTGAAGTCAACAGGTGACCAAGATTTCTTGATTTACCAAAAAGCTAAGTAGACTTTAATTCTCCGGAATAACTTTCAAGGCCAGCGAGTCAAGGTTTCCTCCTTTGCTTGCATCCCGCCTATTTAGAAATCAGAATAAGGCAGATGAACAAGGCAAACCAGTTCGACCTCATCGTAATCGGCGCCGGTCATGCCGGGATCGAGGCCTCGCTCGCAAGCGCGCGCATGGGTTTCCAGACCCTGGTGCTGACCATCGCCCGCGACATGATCGGGGCCATGAGCTGCAACCCCGCGATCGGCGGCCTGGCCAAGGGGCAGCTCGTGAAGGAGATTGACGCGCTGGGCGGAGAAATGGCCCATGCCATTGATGCCACCGGCATCCAGTTCCGAATCCTCAATATGAGCAAAGGCCCCGCGGTCCGAAGCTCGCGGGCGCAAGCCGACATGTTCCAATACCGGGTTTATACGCGCAAGGTCCTGGAGTCCCAGCCGAACCTAACCATTGCGCAGGGGCTGGCTGACGCCATTTTGGAATCGGGCGAAAAGGTCAGGGGCGTTCGGCTCAAGAGCGGCGAGGAATTTTCCGCGCCCTGCGTGATCCTGACCACCGGCACCTTCATGCGCGGCCTGATCCATATCGGACTCGAGCATTACCCGGCCGGGAGACTGGGCGAGCCCCCGAGTGAAAACCTTTCAGAATCGCTCCGCAGCCTCGGCCTCGAACTCGGCCGGCTCAAGACCGGGACCACCCCGCGGCTCGACCGCCGGACCATTAACTATGAAATCCTCCAGACCCAGCCCGGAGACAACCCGCCCCGGCCGTTCAGCTTTGACACGGAAAAAATTGACCGGCCGCAGGTCTGCTGCCATATCACCCACACTAACGAGCGCGCGCATGAAATCATCAGGCAAGGCCTCGACCGCAGCCCGCTCTACACCGGCGTGATCAAAGGCATCGGCCCGCGCTACTGCCCGAGCATTGAGGACAAGGTGGTGAAATTTCCGGACCGGACCCGTCATCATATCTTCCTCGAACCCGAGGGTCTGGACACCGACGAGATCTACCCGAACGGCATTTCCACCAGCCTGCCCAAAGATGTTCAGGAAAAAATGGTGCACTCGATCGAGGGCCTTGAACATGCCGTGATCCTGAAGCCGGGCTATGCCATTGAATATGACTTTGTGAAACCGACCCAGCTCAAGCCCACGCTCGAGACCAAGGCTCTGGAGGGTTTGTTCACGGCCGGTCAGATCAACGGCACTTCGGGTTATGAGGAAGCCGGAGCGCAGGGCTTGATCGCGGGGATCAACGCCGGGCTCAAGCTGCGGGGCGAGCCGGCATTTGCGCTTGACCGGAGCCAGGCGTATATCGGAGTGATGATAGACGACCTGGTTACCAGGGGCACGGAGGAACCGTATCGGATGTTCACGAGTCGGGCCGAATATCGGCTGGTGTTGCGGGAGGACAACGCGGACCTGCGTCTGCGCGAGCTTGGGCATAAAATCGGATTGGTCAGGCCGGAGGTCTATGAAAGATTTTTGCACAAGCGACAATTCTTAGAAAAAGGGCTCGAGCGGCTGGACCGGTTGACGGTGTTTCCGAATGACGCGACCAACCGGTTGCTCTTGCGGCTCGGGACCGGGAGCTTGAAGCAGACTGTAAGCGGAAAGCAACTGCTCCGGCGGCCGGAGTTCAGCCGGGAGTGCCTGGAGCAGCTTGACCCGGAGTTCGCGGGCTTGCCCGAGGCGGTCAAGGAAGAGCTCGAAATCCAGGTTAAATACGAGGGATACATCGAGCGGGAACTCAAGGAAATCGAGCGGTTCCAAAAACGCGAGCAGGAGCGGATCAAGGATGATTTTGACTATGACCGGATTCCGGGCCTGTCGCATGAGGTGCGCGAGAAACTGAAAAAAGTAAGGCCGGCATCTTTGGGCCAGGCCGGGCGCATCCCGGGCTTGACCCCGGCCGCGATCTCGCTGCTCCAGATTTATCTGAAAAAATTCAAAGAAAGCTCCCCCCATGCGGTCTGACCTGAAAGACCTGCTTTTTAAGCAGGCCCATGTCTTTTCCGCGCGGGTCCGGGAGCAAGAGCTTTTGCAATTCGAGAGTTATCTGGAACTGCTCCAGCAATACAACCAGAAGCTCAACCTGACCGGGATTGAGGACGAGGATGGGATCGTGATCAAACATTTCATAGATTCCCTTTCCGGCCACCGGTTCCTGTCCGATAACGGGACCGTGCTGGACCTGGGCAGCGGCATGGGCTGTCCCGGACTCCCGCTCAAGATCGCGCGGCCCAACATGAAGCTGATCCTGCTCGAATCCAACTTGAAAAAATCGGCGTTCCTCAATAAAGTGATCCGGGAATTGAAGCTGGAAAACGGCCGGGCGGTACCGGAGCGGGCGGAGGACCGGAATTTGCAAAAGCGGCTGCTCGGCCAGTTTGACGCGGCGCTGGCCCGAGCGTTCGGCAGTCTGGATTTGATTTTGCGGCTGGCGCATCCGTATTTGAAAACCGGCGGCAGGCTGATCGCATACAAAGGCCCCTCGGCCGAAACCGAGTTGAAAGAAGCTCGGAGGGCCATTGACCGACTCGGGTTCGAGCACGAGCAAAACTTTGATTATGAACTTCCCCATATGGCGGGCAGCCGGACTTTGATCATGCTGAGGAAGAAATAGGAGGGATTCGGGAGTGGAGAAGAAACAGGTTGTGATCATCGGGGCGGGACTGGCCGGTCTGAGCGCGGGCGCGCTTCTGGCCCGGAAGGGGTTCCAGGTGTTCATCATGGAGGAATCGGGAGGCGCGGGCGGCCGGGCGCGGGTTATGGAGAAGGACGGTTTTGTGCTCGAGTATGGCGTTCATTCCTTCCGGTATGCGGACAAGAGCAGCGCGGCCAAGGTGATGGCGGAGTTGGGGCTGACCCCGGAATGGCTGCGGGAGGATCATCGAGGCTGGCTGATCCGGGGCAAGGATTTGTTCCCGATCCCCGGGGGCAAGGAACCGGTTCCGGAGGAGGTCAAGAAATACTTTCACCGCGAGGAAATCACGGTGGTGAAAGAGGCGTTGGAAAAATTGGCGCTGCAGGCGCCGGAGAAATTTTACCACAAGAGCCTTTCGGACCTCATGGGCGATGCGCTGAAAGACGAAAAAGTCATGCTCATGACGCGCCTGATCGGGCTGCAGGTGATGGAATCGGACCCGGCGAGGATCAGCACGGGCGAGTTGGTGGCGCATCTGCGGCGGGCTTATGACGCGGGCGTGGGTTCGGCGCAATTGAAAGGCAGTTCTCGGGTTTTCATAGACAAAATGGTTTCGGCCATTGCCGAAGCCGGGGGCGAGCTCAAGCTCGGCTGCCGGGCGCTCGCGCTCGAAATTGAGAACGGCCGGGTGAAAACGATTGACTCGAGCGAGGGGCAGTTCGAGCCGGAGGTTCTGGTCTATACCGGGCCCATGGCCTATTTTCTCCAACTCGCCGGCCCCTCCCATTTCCCGGAAAAGTTCGTGAAAAAGGTCAAGCGGCTGGAGCCGGTTTCGGGCGTGGCCATTGACTTCGCGTTGCGGGAGAAGGCGAGCGAGCTCAAGGGCTGGCTGATCGAGCCGGAACTCGGGATCATGGGCAAGTTCCCCTCCAACCTCGACCCGGGCCTGGCGCCCGCAGGCAAGCAGCTTTCGAGCTGGCTGATCACCCTGTCGCCGGATCAGATGGCCGACCCGGAGGCGGTGCGCGCCGGCATCCACAAACTGCGCGGCCAGATCAAAAAGATTTTCCCGGACTTTTTCGCGCTTGTCGAATGGGAGCGCATCCTGGCCCTCCCGATCATTGACGGCGCCGCGCTCACCACCCGGCAGAGCCTGGTGGACCGGCCTTCGGTGGAGGCGCCGCAGGTGGAGAACCTGTTTCTGGCGGGAGACAGCGTGGCGGTCCCGGGCGCGAGCGGCGAGATCGCGGTTGCGAGCGGGATCAAGGTTTCGGAAAAAATCGCGGGCTACCTGGGAGGGAAACTATTATGAAAATAGGAATGGCGGGCGCTTCGGTCATGCTGGCGCCCTGGCTGGACGGCATTCGATACGCGGGCGAACTCGGGTATCAGGCTTTTGAGATTTTCGGCGAGTTCCCCCAGATTGACCTCGGCCGGGTCACCACGGCGCAAAAGGACGCGGCCCGCAAGATGGCCGATGAATTCAAACTGGAGCTGGCGCTGCACGCCCCGTTCAACGACCTGAATCTGGCCAGCCTCAACCGCGGCATCCTCGCCGAATCCGTGCGGCAAAGCCTCGAGGCGGTGGAACTCTGCCACGACCTGGGCGGAAAAACCGTGGTGATCCACAACGGCGAATACCTGATGGATTCCGCGCTCAAGGGCGGGGGTGAGCAGGGAAGGATGATCCAGTGGCAGCTAAACCTGGACTCGCTCAAACGCATCGCGGAACTCGCCGAAAAACGCAAGGTGTTCCTTTGTCTGGAAAACTGCAACTTCGTCGGGAACAAAGTCGAACAGAACCTGGACGATTTACTCCGGATCAAAAAGGAAGTGGATAATCCTAATCTAAAATTCACGCTGGACATCGGCCACAGCCGTCTGGCCGAAGGCGTGGAAACCGCGCTCAAGAAGCTGGGCCCGGATATCCGCCATGTCCATTTCACGGACAACCTGGGCAAGAATGACGACCACCTGACCATCGGCGAGGGCAATTTTGACTATGCGCCCCTGAAGGAATTCCTACATCACTTCCCGCACATCGTGACGCTGGAGGTGGTCAAGCTGGGCATCTCGATCGAGCCGGCTCAGGAAAGCTTGGCTTATTTCAAAAAGATCATGGGGATCACCGACACCTGCGCAGCCAGGGGATAGGCTTCGGGGTTACGACGATTCCAACCTTTCAGGCAGGCCGCTTGCCGCCAGTTGGAACTGGATGATTCCGCCGAGGTCCGGAAGGCCGATCAGAGCATGGCTTTGACAACTTTGGTGGCCTGGAGTCCCTTGGGAGTGTCTATGAACTCGAACTCGACCTCCTGGCCATCAACCAAGCTCTTGTAGCCCTCTCCTTCAATCACCGAGAAGTGAACGAATACATCCTCGCCGGTGTCCTGCTCGATGAACCCAAACCCTTTCGCGTCATTGAACCACTTGACCAATCCTTTTAACATCCGATTCCCTCCTGTTAGAGGTTTGGCCCTTCTCTCTAAAATAGTATCAAATCCAGAAACCTTGTCAAGCGCTAAATAAGATTTTTTTAATTTTTCCAATTTCTGCCAATTTCAGCCCCCGCTCTATCCCGGAGGACCAATTATTGGGATTACAGATTTCTCATAAAGTTGGCAGGAAAAATGAAAAAGGTGAAAGGATCAAAGGCATAAAAGATTAACGGCTTAAAAGCCCGCCACCGCGTCCCTTAAACTTTTTCGCCCTTATGCTTTTAAGCCCTGTTTCTTAAAGGACCTTGAACCAGAGCAAGCCCCCCATCACCACGAAAAGGATTGCGGCTCCGCGGTGGATCCAGATTTGGGGAATGATCCGGAACAAAGCGTCGCCGACCAGGACCCCGAGCAGGGTTGCCACGATCAAGGCCAGGCTGGCGGCGAGGAAAATAATGAGCGGTTTTTTGCTGTCCGCGGTAAGACTGAGCGCGGCCAATTGGGTCTTGTCGCCAAGCTCCGCCAGAAACACCACGCCGAAAGTGCTGAAAAAAAGCTTCCAGTCCATGGATTTCTCCTTTGGTTCTCAGAACTCCTTTTTGTTCCCAAAGCTGTTCCAATGCACGAATTCAGCGAGCGCCTTGCGGCCGGGTCCTTTGAATTCGTCCGCGGGATATCCGAGCGGGATGAATTCAAATACCTCGATATCTTCGGGCAGACCCAGGGTTTCCTTCGCTTTCTTGTGGTCCATCAGGCCCACATGCACGGTGCCCAGTCCCAACTCGCGCGCGGCCAGGCAGAGGTGTTCAGAGGCGATGCCGCAGTCAAACGACATCCAATCGCCGTGGATGGTCATGGCCTGTCCCTTTTTGAACCCGGCCCGGCCTTTGCGTCCGCAGACCACTATCACCAGGGGGGCTTCCAGCATCGCCTTGAACGAGGGATTGAACGGGGGCAGGCAGGCCTGCAACTTAACCTTGAGTTCGGCATCATCCACCACCAGGATTTCCCAGCACTGGGTATTGGCCCAACTGGGCGCCCACTGCAGGGCCTCTAAAACCTTCTTCAAAACCTCGAGCGGAACCGGGTCGCTCTTGTATTTCCGCATACTCTTACGCGCCTTGATGCACTCCAGGGTTTCCATCCCGCACCTCCTTAAAATAGGTCAAGTTGGTGAAGCTGGTGAATTTGGTAAAATTGGTGAATTCAGCCGCCGACCAGTTTTATCAATTTTACCAGCTTGACCAATTTCACCAAATTTAATGGTGGCGGCGAAGGGACTCGAACCTTTTATAAATCTAGAACGCCCTTCACCCCAACGGGGACAGGATAAGCCAAAACCCGGACAGAATCAAGGGCTTGGCCGGAAACAGGG
>CAIUDS010000645.1 GCA_903897985.1 uncultured delta proteobacterium | reverse complement strand
TTCGCGGCCAGCCTGATGTCAGGCGGAGTGGCCTACCAGCTGATCGCGGTCATCGCCGCCGGCAACAAGGAACTGATGGAAAAATACGTAATACCTTTCTGTCAAAAGGATCAAGCGAACTTGATCAGCGCGTGGGGCAGCTCCGAGCCGGAGGTCGGCACCGACGGCAGCAATTACCTCGACCCCAAGATCCACCATTTCACCAACGCGGTTAAAAAAGGAGACCGTTACATCATCAATGGCACCAAGTCCAATTTCGTTTCCAACGGCGGCATCGCCAAGGTTTACATCATTTTCGCCTGCGTGGACCCGGCGCTCGGGATCAAGGGCTCGGGTGCGTTCATCGTGCCAGCCGACGCCAAAGGCGTGTCCCGGGGAAAGGCGTTGGATAAAACCGGCTTGCGGGTCCTGAACCAGGCGCCGGTGTTTTTCGAGGATGTGGAAATCCCGGAGAATTACATGATCTTTGCGCCCGGCGAGATGTATCCCATGCTTCACAATACCATCATCACGGTCGGAAACCTCGGCGTCGGTTACCTGGCGGTCGGGCTGATGCGCGCCGCTTATGAAAACGCGCTCGAATATGCGCAGCGCCGCGTGCAGTGGGGCAAGCCCATCGCTCAGCACCAGTTGATCGCGCTCAAGTTGTTCGAAATCTTCCAGGCCATTGAATCGGCGCGCGCGTTTTTGTGGAAAGGCAGCTGGCTGAGCAAATTAAAATTCCCGGGCGACCTCAAGACGAGCCTGGCCGCCAAGGTCTATGCCACCAACCAGGCCGTCAAGCAGACCTCCGAAATGGTCCAAGTCCTGGCCGGGTACGGCATCTCCAAGGAGTACCCGCTGGAAAAATTCGCGCGCGACGCGCAGCTGACCCGGATCATGGACGGCACCAACGAAATCCTCAGCCTCAAGGCTGCGGCCTATCTGGAGAAGTATTAGCCATGAAAAAAATTTATCTCTGCGCGCTCATGTTTTTAATTGCGGCCGCGCCGCTCACGCTCAAGTCCGGGGAATTCGACAAACTCAGCGCGGCGGAAAAGGAAAAGCTGAAAAAAGGCGAAATCATCTACCAGAGCGTCAAGACCACGGATACCGATGGAAAAATCAGCGGGTATGGCCAGTCCATGGCCTTGATCAAGAAACCGGTCGCAACCTGCTGGGAGATTTTCACGCAGTTTGACAAGCAGGCCGAATATTTTCCGCGCAAGACCGTGTCGCAGGTGATCGACTCGAAGCCCGGGTTGGCGCTGGTGCAGAAGGAGTTCAAGTTCTATTGGGTGACGATCCGGTATGTGATGAAGTACAAGATCGACGCGAAGAACTACCGGATCGATTTCGAGATCGACAAGTCCCGGCCGCACGACATCAAGGACAGCGCCGGCTTTTTCCGGTTCGAACCGCTCTCGGCCGGCGAGACCCTGTTCATTTACGGGGTCACCCGGGTGGACACCGGCCTCGCCATGCCCGGCTTTGTCCAGGAATATCTCCAGAAGAAAGACCTGCCCGCGGTTGCGGAAAATGTCCAGAAGCGGATCGAGTCCAACGGGACCTGGAAAAAGGACGACTGATAGTCCCGGCGAGACCCGGTAAAGGCAAACCATGAAAACGGCTTTACTCCTGCTAATCGTGGTGTTCGCCAAGGCGGCGGAAATGGTCACCGGCTTCGGCGGCTCCGTGATCGCGCTTTCGCTCGGCTCGACGCTCATGCCGATCAAGGAGCTGGTGGTGGCGGTTGTGATTGTGTCGCTGCTCCTGAGCCTGTGGATGGTGTTCCGCAATTACCAGAACATCCAATGGCGGATCCTGCTCCTCCGCATTTTGCCCCTGACCGCCCTGGGCCTGCCCATCGGCCGCTGGATTTTTTCGCATTACGGCGCCGGCCAGCTCAAACTGATCATGGGCGCGTTCATCACCTTCATCGCCACGCTCGAGCTCATCAATCTTTACCGCACCCACGGCCGCACCCGCACCCTGCCCTGGCCCCTCAGCATGGCGTTCCTACTCGCCGGCGGCGTGGTCCACGGCATCTTCGGCACCGGCGGCCCCTTGATCGTCTATTACGCCTGCCGCCAGATCCCGGACAAGGCCCCGTTCCGCGCGACCATCCCCGTGCTCTGGGTCATCCTCAACGCGGCCCTGATCGCGAGCTACGCCGCCACCAAATCCATCACCCCCGCCGACCTCCGACTTGCCGGCCTGCTCCTTCCCGCCCTGGTCGTTGGAATCATCATCGGAGAAATCCTCCATCCCCGGGTCAATGAATTCGCCTTCCGCGTCGCGGTTCAAGTCGTCCTGCTCATCACCGGGATCGCGTTCCTCGTCCACGGCTGACCGCCGCGAGCCGACTCTTCTTATTCCGCGGCCAGCACCAGGTCGTGCTTTTGGTCCAGGCTCACTTTCACGCTGATCTGGCTCTTGCCGGAATACTTTTCGATTTCTTTTCCATCCAGGAACAAGCGATAGGTTTTCGCCGAATCGAGTTGGCGCATTTCAAAACCGGTTGATCCGGTCTTGGCGGTCCCGCCTTCGGTGGAGACGATCAGCGCGGCTTTGGCCGGATCATAGATCGCTCTAAGGATGAGCGCCTTGGGAAAGTCCACGCCGCTGATTTTCGGCTGCGAAAAATGCTCCTTCGCAAAGGGCCGGTTGTGCAGCTCCCACAGGCCGTTTTTGGGATCGGCGCGCGCAAAAGCCAGGAGCTTGTCGGTCAGGTTGGTGCAGCCGCGATCGGGGTTGTAGGGATAGTGATAGGTGCCGTTCTGCGCGACCGGCTGGTATTGTCGGTCGGCGAAGTTGAGCAAACGGTCCCTCGTTTCATAGTCGCCCATTTCGCTCGCCAGCATGGTGAAGAACCCATAACTGATCAGCGGCTCCCAGTTCTCGTTTTTGAGCCTGGCGACTTCGGGCTGCTTCCCGACCAGCCAGCGCTGTTTCCAATAAGGATACTGGCGCTCGATATACTCGGGCTGCCAGGCGTGCATAAAGGTCCCGGTCCAGCCGTCCGCGCTCGGCGATTCGAGCGTGGCCACATGGAGCGAGATCGCGGGCGCGAGCGCCAGGTCCACCAGGTTCCCGTAGCGCGGGTTTTTCTGCTCGACCACGGTGTCCTGCTTGACCAGGTAAAGCATGGCGGTCTCATGGGTGTCCGGGCTGATCATTTTCTTGGCGAGGAAGAAATCGAGGAACTGCGCGTTGACTTCGGAAAGTTTGGTCCCGTGGGTGTGGTCGTAGAGCAGAAAGCTGAGCACGGGGTGCTGGTTGCATTCCGGGAACACCGCGTTGGGCTCGCAGCAGATGGCGTGGTAGGAATTGTTCTTCATCTGCTCATACATCACCCGCTCGAGCGAGTGGTTGTCATAGACATATTGTTCCTTCTCGCTCCAGGCGAACACGATCGCGCCGGGCTGGTCCCACTTGAAATCGCGGTAGAGCATTTCGTAAAGGTTGATCATGTGGCCGACATGCCCCGAATACATGATGTTCTTGTCTCCGACCGGGTCGTGAGCCACCGGATAAGGCTTGTTCATTTTCGGCTCGAGCGCGGGCACGCCCGGGCTGATCTCGGCCCAGAATTCCCAGACCGGCTTCCGGATCATCTTCTGAACATAGCGGTCCAGGGCCGGCTGCAGCGCCTCGGACCAGGCCGGCAGCTTGTGGTATTGCTCGAGCGCGAGGAAATAGGTTCCAAACGCGATGGCATAGCGATAGGAAGTCATGCCCAATTGGTCCTTGCCCTCGAGGTGGGTGAAATCATCGAGCGGCTGGTTGGCGATCTCGAGCACCCAGCGCAGTTGCCCCATCTCCTTGTCCGCGATGATTGGATATTGGCCGGGGTCAATGGTCCGGTTGCCCAGAGTGACTTTCGATCCCTGCGCCAAAAGCAGACCCGGGAAACCGATCAAGGCCACGATCACGACCGCCGTCCTTTTTTTAAACTTCATCCCAGCCTCCTTGAAATTGGTGGTGATTATTTTAGCACAACTGCCCGGTCCGCGTCATTGACTCCGCATCTCGAATGAGATATTAATATCCGGATGACCGCGGAATTGAGAATAGACATGCGGGTTTGGAAAAATACCTACGGTTGCTTGATCCTGCCGGTCCTGCTCGCGCCGCTCTGGCTCGGAGCGGGTTCGATCGAGTTGCCGGCGCCGCCGCCATTGCCCGGGTATGTCTCGGGAGTCCTGTCCCTGGACCCCGGCCGCGCCCAGGCCATGGCCGAAGCATACCGCCTGAAGAAAGGCGATCAGGCTTCAGCCGAGGATTTCATGTTCGCCTGCCTGCCCACGGAAATTTTTACCGGCATTCTGAATGGCGCGGCGCCGGAAAAAAATCTGCCGGGAGATTTGGGGCTGCTCTACTGGTCCGGCTTCGACGGCGGCATCTGGCTCAACCACATAATGAAAAGCGACCAGGGCGGTGGCATCGGCCCGGCCGGCCTGCTCCGCGCCATCCGGAGTCCGGTCCTCCATTACCTCGCGGCCAAGTGCCGCAAGCGGATCAAGCTGATCGAAACCGGAACCGGCGCGCAGAAGCTCCAGAACCTGGACCGGGCTTTTGACCTGCTCGCGCAAAGCTACGGCTACAACCGGGGGTATCTGGAGGAAATCCTCAAACATCCGCCCGCGGGATCGCAGGTGGATCCTGCTTTTTTCTCATGCGGAGAATTTCTCGATTGCCGATATTCCGGGGTGGACCTCGCGCCGATGCAGGGGCTGATGCCGGTCAGGGAAAAACTCGCCCATCCGCCGGCCCCCAACTGGGAGCCGATCTCGGCCCGGATTGCCGGAGAGCTTCGGGTCTCGCAAGCAAGGGGCGCCGGGGTCTGGAAAAATATTTTGTCGAAACCGGAGTTCAGCCCGGAGTCATACTCATCGCTGCTCGAGATCAGCGCGGAGTTCCTCGTCATCAACGAGGCGGTCATGCTCGCGTCCGCGCAAGCGCTGGCGGATCAGGATCCGGAAGCTGCCGGCCGCGCGCTGGCCGCGGACACCGCGCTCAAGGTCTGGCTGGCCGGATACCTGTTGGGCTTGGCCGAAGGCGGAAAATAATTATTCGCCCTGTTTCCGCGCCTCGGCCGGCGCCATGCGGGCGGCCTTGAACGCCGGAAAAAATGCGGCCACCGCCCCGGTGAGCATGGCCAGGATAAGCGCCGCGGCCGCGAGCAGGAAGAGCTCCGATACGGGCGGCGCGAGAAAAGGGATTGAGAGCCGCGCCGCGATCAGGCCGGAAAATCCCAGGATGATCCCGATCGAGACTAAAAGGCCGAGGACCGCGCCCATGGCGGTAATGATCAGGGCTTCCATGATAATCATGCGGAAAACAAAACCGCGGGAGGCGCCGACCGAGCGCATGATCCCGAGCTCGCGCTTGCGCTCGTTGGCGGCCAGGGCGAACACCAGCGCGATCAGGGCCGCGGTCACCGGCCAGATGACATAGCCGGCGGAGCGCAGGCCCGCGAGGGCGGCGCTCAGGTTGTTGCGGGTTTTTACCGCCAGGTCGTCGGGCTGGACCATGCTAATCTCGGGCAGGGCCTTTTCGAGTTCGAACGCGGCTTTATACGCGGGGAGCCCGCCTTTTCCCTCGGGCTTCAGTTTGATCAGCACCGCGGAAATCCGGTCCGGCGAGATCTCGAGCGCTTTCTGCGCTTTGGACGCGGACTCTTTCGCCATGAGGTATGCGGTTTCGAGCGGGATGAACACCGCGCTATCCAGGCCCATGCCGGTCTTGCTCAGCGTCCCGGCCACGCGGAAGTCATGCCCGAAAAATTTAAGCGCGCCCCCGGGCTCGACCCCGATGGCCGCGCCCACCAGCGCCTCGTCGGTTCCCAGCGGCCGCTCCGGATGGTCGGCCAGCCAGGGCCGGATCGCGAAATCGCTCTCCGGCTCGAACCCCACCAAATAAATGTTCCAAAGCGAACAGCAGCCCGCGTTGGATAGCGACTTGAGGAAAAGCTGGCTCGAGGTCTGAGCCACAAAGGGAAAACCCGCGATTTTTTCCCGGACCGATCGGTCCATGTAAAAAGTCGCGGCGTCGCCGGTGAGATAGGACCGGGTCAGGGCCTCGTCCGCGCCGAACGGGACCGCGACCAGGTCCGCGCCCAGGCGCCTGATCCCGAGTTCGAGGCTGCGCCGGCTCGCGCGCTCGAGCAAGGCCCCGGAAACCTGCATCCCCGCCACCGCGGCCACGGCTGCGACCAGGATCGCGTTACGGAAGGGCCGCGCCCGGATATTCTTCGAGGCCAGCGAAAGAATCCAGAGCCGGCTCATTTGAGACTGCGCGCCTGGATCAGTCCCATGACCGAGACCAATGCCATCAAAATCGCGAGCGTGACCAGGCCGGGCAAGGTGCCGGTCCGGCAGGGCATGGCCGTGTTCAGGCACAGCCCGGTGATCTGGAGCGGGAACAAAACCACGAACCCGGACAGGACGATGAGCCCGCAGGAGGCTGAGAAAAGGACCTTGCGCGTCGGCCGCATGAGCGCGATCAATCCGAGCGCAATGGCCAGGAGTCCCAGCGCGGTTTCGGCCTTGAGCGTGTTCGCGCAGCCATGATGCGCCGCCAGGTTCCCGTCTTTCGAGGCATGCCGGCCCTTGCCGCATACCGGGAAAATATACCAAGGCGTCAGCGCCAATAGCATCCCGAGCAGGACGATCACCAATCCGGTAACGCGTTTGGCCATTTCTTAAATGATAGCTTTTGCCGAAAGCTTTGACAACATGTAGCGTCACCCCTTGTGGGTGACTAGTCAGGCATAAAGCCTGACGCTACAACGGAGCGCCCGCCGGCCTTGACGGCCCCGGGGAATTGGTATAAAAGGTTAATCATAAAACCCGGCGAACGGGAGGAGGTTCTCAAATGCGCAAACTCATGGCGATCATGCTCGGCCTGGTCTTGCTCGCGGGAATCGAGTCCTGCAAAAAACAGCAGCCAAGCGCGCAGCCGAAAAAGATCACCGTCGCGGTCATCCCCAAAGGCGCCACCCATGAATACTGGAAGGCGATCCATGCGGGCGCGGTCAAGGCCGGCCGGGAACTGGGCGTGGACATCCTCTGGAAGGGGCCGTTGAAGGAAGACGACCGGGAGGCCCAGATCCAGGTGGTGGAGGACATCGTTAGCCGCGGGGTTTCCGGCATGGTGCTGGCGCCGCTGGACGATGTGGCCTTGCGCGAGCCGGTGAGCAACGCGGCCGGCGCCGGGATCCCGGTCGTGATCATAGACTCGCCCATCCAGAGCTCGGACTACATCTCCTTTGTCTCCACCGACAATTACAAGGGCGGCCATATGGCCGGCGAATACCTCTGCAAACTCCTGGACGGCAAGGGCAAGCTCGTCATGCTCCGCTGCCATGTCGGCTCGGCCAGCACCACCGAACGCGAGCGCGGTTTTTCCGAAGCGGTCAAAGCCTGCCCCGGACTCGAGGTCGTGAGCGACAACCAATACGCCGGGGTCACCACCGAGACCGCGTATCAGGTGAGCGAGAACTTGCTGGCCCGCTTCAAGAACCCGGACGGCTCGCTCGGGATTGACGGCATCTTCTGCCCCAACGAGTCCACCACCTTCGGCATGCTCCGCGCCTTGCAGGACGGCGGCTGGGCCGGAAAGATAAAGTTCGTCGGGTTCGACAGCTCCTCCAAACTGATCGAGGCCCTCGCGGCCGGCCAGCTCGATGGCCTTATCCTCCAGAACCCCTTCCAGATGGGCTACCTCGGGGTCAAGACCATCGCGGCCTATTTGAACAAGCAGCCGTTCGAGAAACAGGTTGACACCGGCGAAACCCTGGTCACCAAGGAAAACATGAACCAGCCGGAAATCAAGGAACTCCTGTCCCCGGATTTGAAGAAGTGGCTGAATGAATGATCTGCTGTAGGGGCGTATTGCATACGCCCAATTATTTTCACCGCAAAGAACGCAAAGGCCGCAAAGAATTTCATCTGAGATTAAGCGCTAAGCGCTGACCCACGCGAGCGACTTTAGGCGCGATACAGGATCAGAACGGAAAAATTGAAATCTCTTTTTGACCTTAAAAGTTTAATTATAACATTAAATTACACGGCGATAATTTGGATGAAATTTTCATTTATCACCATTATTTGTAAAAAGTTTATTTTGATTTTCAATGGCCTTTTTCTGTTTTTTTCTTCTTCCTATAGGGCCCATAGCAAATACTCCTGGAGCGAGGCCAAGATGCCTAGCCCAATTTAGCATTATCTTTGCATTTGTTTTAGCAGTACTTTCTTTCCAGCCACAAGCAAGCTTCACCGACAATTTAATTCCCAGTTCGTGATGTGTCGCCCCTAGCTCTTTGTTTTCGTTTAATATTTCAATAAATTTTGCAAAAGATTCAATTTTTATAGCTCTTTTAGAAAACAGCTGCCTACGAATTTCTGTATTTAATACATAATCGAATATCACAGGCATTAAAGTTATAGAGGACTCTTTTCTGGCAATGAAACCAATATCCTCTAATGTAGCCAATGATTTTGCAACAGTGCTTCTTGGTAAGCCGCTCCAATCAGCCCTACCTGTGCCACGAGCGGCCTCAACGAGTTTTATGGCAACTTTTTCTACAGGCCCATATTGAATGTATGGGACAGGAATTCCTCGCGTGCGTTTAGAAATACGACGACGATGCTCTCTAATCTCTTTCCCCAGCACATAATAGCTGAGACTACCTTCCCTTCTATCAAAAAGTCCAAGATCGCAAGCATCCATCCAATCTGCAAAAGTGCGAGCGTATGTAATCCATGTCTTTTTCGTTGCTGAAATATAAGGACACAATCTTGAAATCGAATCTGCGACCTCTGATATTGATATATTACCTTTACTCTCTAGCGTATCCATTAATCGCCAAACCAAGCGATTTTTTTTCAACATTTCTCTTATATGAACTCGTAGCGATTCATCAAAATCTTTTCCTTCAGCCGGCAATTCAATTTTTAGCTCTACTTTACTACTGCTTATCTCCGCGATGCCGAGGAGTCTCATATCACGAATAAAATTTAAAAACGATTTTTCTGAAAGGCGGAGTTCGGTCATAAATTTTCCCCTAGTAATAGTTCCTTTTGAATCAGAAAGCAGCTTTGTAGCAGAAAAAATACTTGATACAGCAGATCGCAATATATAGTTTTCTTGAACCGGAACGCTGCCAGAATTCAAATAATCGCGAAAAATATCCCAGTAAATATCAAGTTTATTTCCAATTTGAACAACAAGCCTACGATTAACTAAGCTTTGCACTATTTTTGTATTCAAGTCCTCTACTAATTCTGAGGCAATGATCGGTGCGGTTCTAGCTATTTTTCTTAAAACTCCATCTTCTTCTGCTGTGAGACCCTTGAGATCCTCCTGGAAGAGATCTTTTATATTGAGAAGAGTGTGAGAAATTTCAGATTGAGTAACTCCATTGTCTATTTGAGATTTGACATGTGCGCATAATTTTTTCAGCAGCCATGGATATCCTTGAGAGAATTCAGATAGAAAGAACTCAAGGTCTTTTCTTAGCGTCTTTTTCAACTCGCTGCTAAGTTTTTGAAGTAACAATTTTGTTTCTGTATCAGCGAACTTATCCAAATATATATGCTTAGTTGAATTTATTATGGTGTCGCGCAATTGGTATGGAAATTCGCTTTGTAGGCCGATGAGATCCATTTTCCATGAAAAACCGATTATAACATTTGTCTGAGTATCCTCTAGCTTCAATAGCAAGTTGATAATCTGTTCCAAAATGTCCTTCCTCTGAAAGATGTTTTCGAATTGATCAAAAAATACGACCATTACTCTTGAACCATTTTTTAATAAATCTCCAACTTGCACAAGTGATTTTAAAAGACCATCAAAACCCGTAAGAGTCGTCGAATGATCACCATCAGAGAATAATCCAGAGAAATTTCCAAACTTCTTCAAGGAATGACTAATTGCCTGAAGAATAAATTGAGAGGAGGAAGCTGAACGAGAGTCTATGGCTATTGCGAAATGACCAGTATCTTTTAATTTAGACACACATGAGAGCACAAGGGAACTTTTGCCGAAACCTGAATTTGCTTCAAATAGGACACCCCTGGATGAAACCCGCTTGCTGATGACTTCTGAGATGAATTCTTCTATTTCTTTTAAAGCTGATTTCCTTCCTACAAAATGCTCGGGTGATGCCGGATACTGATATTCAAAGAATGTTGAACTACCTTTGACCTCTACTATTTGATCCACATCTTGGCATTCTATGGCGTAGGCAGGGGCTGACTCGTCGAAGATGATTTTTCTCAATTCTTCAATTTGAGGATATAGTTTTGTTAAGTATTGAAGCGAGGCCTCGTCAGAAAGTGATTTTCCATTTCTGTCAAAAATTGCGATTCCCTGAGGAATTGCACCTCCCTTAGGAATCACATATTGAAGCCAGAATAGTCCCTTGTCTGTATAAAGAAGTTCTGAATCTCCAGCAGATCCCATTTTGTCGCCTACCAAGCGAGAAATGACTTCCGGTTTAACAGCCAATCTTGATTCGTATATAGAGTTAAGCACCTCTTCTTCTTCTATGAGCCGCACCGTCATTTGTTGATTATTCTTGCAATTTTCATTATAAAAGCCCTTTGCGTGACTATTCAGACCTGGCAACGCAATAAATAGTCCATGGCACTTATTATTCTTAAACCACAAGCCCGAATATTTTCCGAAAAACTTTTGGAAATCTGGAGCATCAATTTCTGCCACATGACATTTGCATTCTGCATACAAAGGAATTCCAGTTACTATATGGCTTCCTTCAATGTCAATTTCCATTCCTGCATAATTTACACTAGCCTTTGGATCTACCTTATATCCAAGGTTACGCAGGACATCGGCCATTAATTTTTCAAATAACTTGCCACGTGCTTGCGCTTTTTCTTGTGGTGAGCTTCCATCAGCCAATATTCTAATAGTCGCCATTTTTTTAATATCCGTTTTACTATTTTTGATTTATAGGCATTTATTGTGCATCATGCTAAATGATTCCTGCTTTAATATCTTTTGCGCATGCTTCCATCAAATGGTCTATTCCTGAAAGGCCCAGAAGCAATTTAAGGTCAGAATCGGTATCACAAGTAATTGAGTAGGTAAACCGATTTGCGCGATGGTCACCTATATATGCGCGGACATGAATTCCAATATCATCAATTTCGGCCTTTACAACGTAACCCTTGCCTTTGTGCCTGAATTTCTTTTCTTTAATAACTTTTCTCATTTCAAATTCTTCCTAAGAAAAAAAGTGGCCCTGCATTTTATAGGGCGTTTGATTTTGTTGCACGACCCCTTTCTTGCATTGTCATCCCCCTATTGCTTAGAGCCTCAACTTCGGCTTTAAATTCATCGGCCTGATTTTATTCGGTCAGGGTTACCAGTTCGTCTTTTTTGTCCAGTTCCAGGCGGATTTTGTTTTCGCGGGCGAGCCAGCCGAGGGCGCGGTCAATTTCCTGGGCTTTGAGGCCGGTTCCCTTGACAACGGTCTTGACCGGAACCTTCTCCTTGCCCCGAAGAAACTCATAAACCCTTCCTGCGTTCTCTCCGATTTTTTCAATCATCTGCCTTGCCTCCTTTATTTATGGTCATCGCCTGTTGGTTTGAGCCTCAAACTCCGGCTTTAAATTTACTGCTCTGGACCCTAAATTGGCCTGGAATAAATTTAAGCATGATTTTAGAAGGTTGTCAAGTCGGCGAATATCGCGACTAAAGTCGCTCGCACATCCGTGAATCATTTACCCTGAACCGTGCACCGTTTACCGCAAAAGCAGCATCTCCGCCAGTGCAACCGCTCCCCAAAGCGGAGCGACGATTGACGGGCGTATGGCAATACGCCCCTACAGGAGCGGCTGGATCAGGGCGACCGCGCCCCAGAGCGGGGCGTCATCGCCCAGGGCGGCGGGTTGGAGGTCCACTTTCATCTCGGGCAGGGCATGCTGT
>CAIUDS010000644.1 GCA_903897985.1 uncultured delta proteobacterium | reverse complement strand
TTGTTATTATTCATCATGCGCCTCATTTGCAAGCAGTAAAACAGCCTTCGCGCAGTCAAATGGCGCTTCATCGGCCGCCGGTTGTCAAGACGCGGGTCCCCCTTTTGCGCGCTCACCAGGTGTAATGCGCGGTATAGGTTATTTTCTTTTCCTCGTCCGGCTTGACCGCGACCTTGAACGAGATGGTCGCGGAGTCGGTCTTTTCGAACTTGTCGGAATTGGCCTTGATCTCCCAGTTACTCCAGCGATACAGGTGCTCGATCACCCGGACCTCCACGGCCTCCTGCTTATGGTTGCGCAGTTTGATCTCGAAAGTCTCGTCCGCGAAATCCTTGTCGTCATTCTGCACAAAATTGGTCTGCCTGCGCTCGCCCACGATGTCAAAGGCGTTGCCGATGTAAAGCCGGATGGTCTCATCCTTCGGGGTGTGGTCAATCTGGTCCTCGCCGATAAACTCGTTCCGGCCGTCCTCGTCCTTCCGGTAGACCTTGATCTTGCCCTTGGGCATGGCCATGCCCAGATGGCTCTTCTCGTCGTTCTTGAACTCGATCATCACCCAGACCTTCTTGGTCGCCTCGTCCCCGCACGAGCCGTAACAGTGCAGGTAGTAGTTGGCCCCGTCATACACGAAGATCTTCTGGGACGGGACATTGCCCCCGCGCAAAAACTCGACCTGCTTGACCTCCCCGTCCCGCACATCGGTCTTGCGGTTCAAACTGTAAAGGTGGAACTCCTCGAACGCCTTCTCGGTCACCTGGGGCGGGGCCGGCGCGGCCTCCATCCTCATGGCCTTCCCGGCATAACCCATTGTGGCAACGGCTTCCTGCACCCGGTGCACATCCCCGGCCATCAGTTTGAGGTTGGCATCGTTGAAGTCCTTGCCGCTCTTGTTGTCAATGGTCACCCAGCCGATCAGGTCCAATTCGGTTCCCTTTTCCGGGAATACCGCGTTATAGGCCGCTTCCCATTTCATCCCGCCCGTGATATAGGACAATTCCACATTGTGCGCGCCAGCGTCCTTCGCCCAGAGCTTCCAGAGCAGGGTCGGCTTCAAAAAGCTGTCCGCGGAGATGCCCTCGAACAGCGGCATGCCCGGCAAGCCGAACCGGATCTTCCCGTCCATCTCGATGATCGGGCTGCCCGGGTTGGCCGACGGCTGCGAACTGTATCCATACGCGGAATAAGCGAGCGTTTGCGACTGGTAGCCGCTGCGGATCACCTTGCCCTTTTTCAGGCTCTTGGTTTTTCCATCCGGCTCATATACCTCGAAGGTGACTTCCTGGCCCTCGAGTTTCTGGAGCAGCAGCCCCTGGCTCAACGGCTCGGACTCGTAGTTCTGCTCGAGGATTCTCAAGCCGTTCGGGTCCTTCAAGTCGAGCAGGATCACGGAGGTCGGATCGAGACGGGCTGTTACATCGGTCTCGCGGAATTCGTTCTCGCCCGATTTCAGGTTGAGGCTCCGCGCCTCTTTCACCACCGCGAAGTCCTGGTTGTAAATGGTGAGTTGGGTGCCCCCGGCCCCTTTGGTCTGCGCGAAATCGCGCTTGGCGCAGAAAAGGAAAGCCGACAGGGAAAGAACGCAGACCGTAAAAACCGCCAATACTTTTTTCATTGCCTCCTCCTTGGTTCAGCAGACGCTTTGGTCCGCTGTCATCATAGTTTAGAGACATTCCCCGGTCAAACCGGTTCCCGCCTTTATGATGATTGCAATCGTTTTCGCCAGGTGATATTTTAATCGGACCGAAGGAGGAACCGACTGGATGAAACCCAAAATAGTTGGCAAAGCCTTTCCGACCGTGATGCTGCTCGCGGCGATTTTCAGCCTGGCCGGGACCGGCTCCTGCAAGAAATCTCCTCCGAAAGAATCCGCGCCGCCTACTCCGGCCTCCCCCAAGAACTCGATGGCGAAGTCCGCGGACCTTACCGGTTTCAAGGAAATCTCCGACCTCCAACTCCAGATCAATCCGGTGGCCCAGACCGTGAGCCTGAACTCGACCGCGGGGCCGGACCAAACCGAGATCGGCGGCATGACCGCGGCTTTGACCGCGTATGGGAGTTATTCCTCCGGCTACACCTTCACCGGCGGCAAGGTATATATCTTCATCCAGTTGAAAGGGACCTCGCTGAAATACGATGTCGTGTCCACCCGGATTCAACTCAGCAGCCTGCCCGCGGGGGTGGCGCCGCTCGATCCGCCGCTGGCCGGGACCGAGTCGAAATTCGGCGGCCATCTGATCGCAGGCGATGAAGCCGGACTGGCCTATTACGATTATGGCGATTTTTATGCCGCGGCCCGCGCCGCCGTGTTCAACAGCGGCCAACCCACCAGTTCGCTTTGGTGCCTGGCGTTTGATGTTTCCAGTTTGAGCGCCACCGGCACGGTCTCGGCCAAGGTTTTGACCCGGCTGCCCGCGACTGACGACAGCCTGGCCAGAATCACCATTCAACCCTATCTCACCAACCCGACCCCAACTTCAGTCACCGTTATATGGGAAACCGATTCCGAGTCTTCCTCCGAGGTCGCCTACGGCCCGGACGCGAGCTGCGGCCAGACGGTCGGCGGGAACATCAGCCGCTACCAGGCCCCGGAGCTCTCGAGTCGGAAGGCGCCGGAGTTCAATCTGTTCCGGCACCAGGCGGCCCTGACCGGACTCAGTCCCGGCCAGAATTATTATTACCAGGTCCGCGGCGCGCAGACCCCGAGCTCGGTTTACAATTTCCTGACTCTGTCCGGTTCCACCGTGGCCTCGTTCAAGTTCGCCGTGATCGGCGACACCCGGAGCGACGACCTCGGACACCTCTCCCTGATCAAAAAAATCTCCGCCCAGCCCGGCCTCGCTTTCTACATCCACATGGGAGACTATGCCGACAATTTCCAGGCCGGCATGCGCCGGAATTTTTTCGCGATCGAGCAGCCGCTCGCCAGCCGGCTTCCGATCTGGCCGGTGCGCGGCAACCATGACGAGGTGGTCTGGCATAAGGAATATTTTGATCTGCCCCTGACCGGTCAAAGTGCCCTGGATAAACGCGATTATGCCTTCAAATACCAGAACAGCTATTTCATTGTCCTCGACCAGCAACTCGACCTGCACAGCGGGAGCGCCGCCTACAACTGGCTCCAGGCGCGGCTGGCCGAGGCCTATGCCGACCCGGCCCGCAAGTTCACTTTCGTTTTTGACCACTGGCCCATCTACACCGGCTACGGCACGGACCCCAATTATAATGTCACTTCTTACCCGCTCTCCGCGCTCGCGCCCCTGTTTAAGCAATATGAGGTCTCGGCCGGGTTCGGCGGGCACATCCATCTCTACGAACGGCTGGATGTGTCCGGCAAACCGTTTTTCCTCTGCGCCGCGGGCGGCGCTCCCATCTACTACCAGCTCCCGCCCGATGCGGCGATGCTCGCAAAAGAAAGCACCTATTCGGGGGAAACCGTGACCAGCCAGGCCCAGGGCTGGCGATATCAATACATGATCGTGCAAGTCAACGCGAATTCGTTCACTGCGGAGGCCTATGACAACAACGGCGTCAAGTTCGACCAGGTGAGCTACACCAAGTGAGCGCGGACCGGGTTACGGCCAATACTTGAATCCGGTATTGGTCTGGCCGAGATCGTCCAGCCCGCCCCAGATGATCATTGCCTCGCCGGTCCAGACCGCGCTGTGGCCCGTGCGGGCCGAGGGCGAACCCTGCGGGTTTAGCGCAGTCCAGACATCCGAGTCGGGATCGTAACTTCCGCCGTCCGCGAATAATTGCCCATACTGCTGCCCGCCCCATACGATCATCACCGGGACAGGCGCGCCTGCGGTCCAGACCGCGGTGTGGTTGTATCGAGCGGCCGGAGCGTTCACGAGCGAGGTTGGGCTCCAGGAATTGGACGAGGGATTGTATCTGCCGCCGGTGCTCAGCGGGTGAAATCCGGTGTCGAAGAATTCGCCGCCCCACACGACCAGTTCGGTTCCGGTCCAGACCCCGGTGTGGTTGAGCCGGGCCTGCGGAGCATTGGTCAACGAGATCGCGGTCCAACTGTTGGTCGCCGGGTTGTATCTGCCGCCGGTGTTGGTGATCGGCCACCCTCCCCAGACGATCATCTCGGCGCCGCTCCAGACCGCGGGACAAAAAACCCGGTAAACCGGGACATTGGCGGTGCTGGTTGCGGTCCAACTGTCCGTGGCCGGATCGTATCTTCCGCCGGTGGTCACCCCGCCTCCGCTCCAGATGATCATAACGGCGCCGGTCCAGACCGCCACATGGTAATAGCGCACTCCGGGCGCATTGGTCATGGAGGTCCGCGACCAGGAATCCGTGGCCGGCGCATAACTCGCGCCGGTCCGGTCATAGGTCCCTTCATCCCAACCGCCCCAGATTACCATTTCCGTCCCGGTCCAAACCGAGGTATGCAAACTCCTTCCCGCCAGCGGGGCGTTCACGGTTGAAGTCGGGGTCCATTGGTCCAGGTCCGGACGGTACCGCCCGCCGGTCTGGTATCCGCCTCCCCACACGATCATCTCGGTCCCGGTCCACACCGCCGCATGCCGGATCCGCGGTTCCGGCGCGTTCCGGGTCGAGAGTTCCTGCCAGACATCTCCGATCTTCCATCCAAAACTCGCCGGGCTCGGATCGGGATGACCGGCCGGGTCGGTTGCTCTGGTCTGGAACAGATGAGTGCCGGCCGAAAGGCCGGAATAATTCTTGGGCGAGGCGCACAATGACCACGCCCCGGAATCCAACTTGCAATTGAAAGTGCAACCAAGCTCGCTTGCAGAGAAAGTGAATTGGGGATCGGTCCGATCCGACGGATCCGTCGGATGAGAATTGATGCCGGTCTCCGGCGCGGTCAGGTCTATGGTCCAACCGAATCCGGCTGGAGTCGGGTCGGGATTTCCCGCCGGGTCAATGGCCCGCACTGCAAAAGTGTGCGCGCCTTCGGAAAGACCGGCATAATTGATCGGAGAGCTACAATAATTAAATCCCTGATTGTCCAGGTTGCACCAGAAATTGCAGCCCGGCTCATTGCAGATAAAGGTAAAGGTTGCATCCCGCGAATCGCTCGGGTCCGTTGGATTGGAAGTGGTGCTGGTGTCCGGCGCAGTGAGGTCCCAAACATAAACCGTGCTCCCGTCCTGAACCACCGGCCCGCCGTCGTCATACTCCGCGCCTACCGCGCCCACGCCGTTGCCGATCCCGGCCTGGAACACATTGGGAGGATCTAACTGCGTGAGATGTCCGGAACCCGACCATTGCGTTTGTATCCCGCCATAAGACTCCGTGCAGTCAACCGTGGTGAAGTTGGAAAGATTGCAAAAGGCTTGAAAGGTTATGGTGGAGCCTTCCTCAATATTGGTAGAACCCGGAAGCACCTCAACCGAAAGGACACTGAGGCTCCCGCCCGAAACCGTGATGGTGACATTCTCCGCCGCGGTCAACTTGTCCGGATGCCGATTATTGGGGGCACCGGAATAGCTATCGGCAGGAACTGAAACCTGGATCTCGATCTCTTGCCCCGCGGTGCAACTGCCCGGAACAAATACCTTGACCCGGGCATAACCGTCGTCAAGCGGCGGCGGATCGCTGGTATATTCGTAAACCTCGCCGGCAAGAATGTAAGTCTTGGAGCCTGCGGGGTCCCGGCCGTAAAGCTGTGCGCCCGCGCAGGTGCTGCTTACGATCTTAAAATTCAAACCCCAGCCGGCCCGGTACCAGTTGAAACCCGACTTGCCCCGCGCGCCGAGAGTCACAGACTCTCCCGGGGTCACTGTGACCGTTGCGGTTTCATTCTCGAGCAGGGCGGGATTGCCGCTGAGGTCGCCGTAATCGCCCCCTAGCCAGTCCTTCAGAATACTCAGGTCCGGACCGTCAATGGAGCCATTGCCGCTTACATCCTGCCAGTATTCGGAACGGGCCCGGAAGTTGGGCTCAATTGTCGGATAGCTGACCGCCATCCCTCCCAATAGATCCTTAAGTTGGCTCACATCCGGGCCGTCAATCAAGGCATTGCCGGAATCGCCCCAGTAATTGGCGCCGGACAAGGTGGGTTCGGCGAGAAGAAGGGTTGGAATGAAAATTGCTAAAAGAAATGGGATCCACCGAATTAGTTTAGTCGTCCTTTGGCTTTGCCGCCCCATCATTGCTGCCCCCTTATACCTCATTCCCAACTTTGATTTTAGAATATCTCGGGAATTGCCGCAAAAGCCATGGCCTTGAGATAGGCGCGGGTTTTGGCCTCGCCAGTAAGCCGGGCATATTCGTTCAAGCCGATCTTGATCGAGGCAGCCTTGCCGTCTTTGCCGGGTACGAAGACCAGGTATCTCGGGATTTCGCTGCCCTTGGTGACGATTTCATAGAAATAGGGGGCGTCAGCGCTCACCTGCCGCAGCCGCTTCGGGGTGGTCAACCGGGCCGATTCCAGCCACAGTTCGCCTTTGCTGATCCTGACCTTGAAAATTCCGAGGTTGCGCATGACAAACCGGAAGTCGGTCAACAGTTCCGGCTCCACCGACCCGTAATCGCCCACAAACTTCGGCCAGAGTTCCCGGGCCTCGGCGAAATTCCGCTCCGGTTCCTGGTAATTAAAAAGGATTTTCAGGATTCCGTCGCCGAGCTCGTAGGCCGAGTTGTTCATGATGTTGGCAAAGACGATGATCCCGATTTTATCGTCGGGCGCCGCGTAAAGCTGGGTGCCGTATCCGGGGTTGGCGCCGTCGTGTCCGATCACCCGGTGGCCGAAGAGATCGTCTTCAATGAAAAATGTGATCCCGATTTTTTCGAGGCGCGGGTCAACCTGATAGTGCGGCGTGAACATGAACTCGAGCGTTTCCGGCTTGACCAACTGGACCTCGCCGATCCGGCCGCGGTTGAGCAGGGCGATCAGATAGCGTGACATGTCCGGCACATTCGAATACATGCCGCCCATGGGCGTGACCGGGTAGCGCGATTCCGGCAGGGGCATGAACATGCCGCCGAGCGCGCTGTAACCTTTGGCTTGATTCTTAAGGATATGATCGGTCTCGTAGAAATGGCTCGCGCTCATCCCGAGCGGTTTCAGGATGTGCTCGTCCGTGTAGTCATTGAAGCTCTGCCCGCTAAGCGTTTCCAGCACCAGCCCCATGCTCCCCACGCAGAAATTGCAGTAGCACCATTTGGTCCCCGGACAGATATGCGGACGGATGCCGTCGGTGAAAACCTTCTCGAGCGGAGGCCGCTCCTGCCCGGGCAGCACCACCGTGGTGGGCAGGATATTCAGGAGCTGCCGGTAGCTCATCAGCTCGCCCCCGCCGGTCATG
>CAIUDS010000643.1 GCA_903897985.1 uncultured delta proteobacterium | reverse complement strand
TGTTATGAATAAGGTTCATTATTAGTTTCCCGCTTCCACACCTGATACCATTATATTGAATTTTACCGAAAAAGAAATTCGCCGATTCCTTTTCTCAAGAAATTTTCCGGCTGAGGGTTGACAAACCGGGAAAAGGTGCTTAAATATTCTTCTAATTTTAGGGAACCTTTTAAAAAAAGGAAGGTCTAACTTTTTCTGATGATTGAGGTTGCGGGGCTAACAAAAAAATTCGGGCATGTCACCGCGGTGGATGACATCTCCTTCAAAGTGGAAAAAGGGGAGGTGGTCGGGTTCCTCGGACCCAACGGCGCCGGCAAAACCACCACCATGCGTATCCTCACCTGTTTCCTGCCCGCGGACTCGGGCCGTTGCCGCATCGCCGGCTTCGACATCCTCACCCAGTCCGTCGAGGTGCGCGAGCAAATCGGCTATCTCCCGGAAAACACCCCGCTTTACACCGACATGTCCGTCGAGGGGTTCCTCCAATACATCGCCGGCGTGCGCGGCTTTTCCGGCGCCGAGCAGAAGAATCGGATCGAGCAGATGATTGACACCTGCGGCCTCGAGGCCGTGGTCAAGATGGACATCTCCGAGTTGTCCAAAGGCTACCGCCAGCGGGTGGGGCTGGCCCAGGCCATGATCCATGACCCGCAAATCCTGATCATGGACGAGCCCACCTCCGGGCTGGACCCCAACCAGATCATCGAAATCCGCATGCTGATCAAGAAATTGGGCAAGGAAAAAACCGTGATCCTGTCCACCCATATCCTGCCCGAGGCCGAGGCCACCTGCGGACGGGTTATCATCATTGACAAAGGCAGGCTGATCGCGGACGGCACGCTGGACAAGGTCCGCCAACTTTCCGCGGGCGAAAATATTCACCGCATCCGGATCCGGGGGGACCGCGCCGCCATCGAGCGCGAGCTCAAGGCCATCCCGGGCGCGAAGGATTTCAAGCTCACCGGCGAAGAGGGCGGCTTTCTCAGCTATGAGCTTTCCGCGGAAGCGGACCGGGACTTGGGCGAGGAAATCTTTAGAACCGCGGCGCGCAACAATTTCGGGCTGGCCGAGCTTTACCGCGAGCGCAGGACCCTGGAAGATGTGTTCTGCAATTTGACGGTGGGGGCGCCGCAATGAGCCGGGTCTGGAGGGTTTGCAAGAAAGAGTTCTGGGGATTCTTCAATTCCCTGATCGCATACTTTTTCGCCATTATTTTCCTGGGCGCGGTCAATATCCTGTATGTCTGGCTGGTGCTGTTCCCGTCCGGCCAGGTCAACATCACGCCCTATTTCGATTTCATGCTTTACGGGATGTGGTTCATCATCCCGGCCATCACCATGCGCTCCTGGGCCGAGGAGCGGAAACTGGGCACCGACGAACTCCTGCTCACGCTCCCGATCAAGGACTGGGAAGTGGTAATGGGAAAGTATCTGGCCGGGGTGATCTTTTTCGGCCTGATCCTGGTTTTGAGCATGGTGATCCCGATCTCAACCGCGCTGTTGGGCAAGCAGGACTGGGCCGTGGTGGGGTGCGGATACCTGGGACTTTTCCTCGTCGCCGCAGCCTTCATCGCCATCGGTCAGACCATGAGCGCACTCACGCGAAGCCAGACCATCGCCTTTGTCCTGAGTCTCATCATTTGTCTGGCCTTCCTCGGACTCAACAACATCCTCAACCTGGTCGCACTCCCCAAGGGTTTCACTTTCCTCATCAACTACCTCGACATCGGGTGGCACTTCAATTCCATCGCCCGCGGGGTGATTGACTCGCGCGACCTCATTTTTTACCTAAGCCTGATCGCCTTTTTCCTGGTTTTGAACAAATACTGGCTGGAAAGAAGAAAATGGGTCTGAGCGATAACCAGACCATGGGCAAGCGGGAATATCATTTATATTCCCTGGCGTTCCTGCTCATCCTGCTCGGCTGGATCCTGGTGCTCAACTACCTGTCCAACAAATTCTTCCTGCGCCTGGATCTCTCGCGGAACCACGCCTATACGCTTTCCCAGTCCACCAAAAAGATGCTCAAGGAACTCAAAGAACCGGTCCTGATTCAGTGCTATTTCTCGACCGACCTCCCGGCCCAGATCAAAGATGAGATGGACCAGGTCAAGGACCTGCTGAACGAATACAGCATCTACGGCCGGGGCAAGGTTCGGATTGAATATATCAACCCGGACCGGGACCCCGAGCTTAAGCAGGAATTGCAGGCGCGCCAGATCATGCCCGTCCCCTACCAGGTTCGAGGCGCTTCCGAGCTTTCTTACCGCGAAGGTTACATGGCCATGGAACTGCGATATCTGGACAAGACGCAGGCGTTCCATAATGTGATCACGCTCCCGGATTTTGAATACTCGGTTTCCTCCGCCATCCTCAAGCTCAGCGCGGAAAAGGAAATCGGGGTGGCCATGCTCAGCGGCGAGGGATTCCCCGACGCCTACCAGGACTTGAAGAGCCTGCGCGAATTGATTGACAGCCAATATAATTTCACCACCGTGAGCACGCAAAAGGGGGAGTTCATCCCCGAAGATGTCAATGTGCTCCTGGTCATCGGCCCCTCCCGCATGAGTGACCGCGACAAATATGAACTCGACCAGTTCTTGATGCGGGGCGGGAAACTCATATTGCTGGTTGACGGCGTGGATGTGGCCGAGCAATATCTGGTGGCCTTCCCCAAAGAAGACGGCCTCGA
>CAIUDS010000642.1 GCA_903897985.1 uncultured delta proteobacterium | reverse complement strand
GGACTCGAGCAGGTGGACATCGTTCACCACTTCGATTTTTCTGCCGTCCATATCCAGGATGGTCTTGCCCATCAAATGCTGGGCGACCAGGATCCAGCCCTTCTGGTCAACAAACGGGGGATAGTGGTCGCCGGAAACCGGCGGTTCCACGAAAATGGCGTCATCCTCGATCTTGATCACCCGGTCCCACGGCACAAACTGCGTGGGCTGGCCCCATCCGAATTCCAGGTAAATGCCCACGGCTTCGGGGAACGATTCGGTAAGGTTAAAAACCAGATCGGATAATTTGCCGATCCTGCGATCAATTTTGACCGAGCAGACCCGGCGCTTTAACAATTCGGAAAAATATAGAAAGCGATAGCCCTGGTCCCGGTTGGGGGAACCGGCGCTTGAATTATTTTCCGGCAATTTATTCATCCGCCTTCCTTATATTTTATTGAGCAGGCCCGGGAACAGGATCGAAATCCCGAACGCGGTGGACAGGATGATGACCAGAATAACGATACCCCAATTGGCGATGTTTTGCCAGCGGGTGTTGACATGCTCTCCCATGAGGTCGTTGTCATTGAGGAGCAGGATGAGGAAGATCAAGGCGGCCGGGAGCAGGGTGACCGCCACCACCTGCACAAACATGGTGATCAGGATCAGGGGCGCGCCCGGGATTAACACGATCCCTCCGGCAATCAGCAACATGAGCAGATAAGCGACATAAAACCAGGGGGCGTCCTTGACGCTCCTATTGAGGGAATGCGCCCATCCGAACACTTCGCCCAGGGCCCAGGAGGTGGAAAGGGAGATGCAGACCGCGCCCAGCAGGCCCGCGTCAAACAAGCCGACCGCGAATAATATTTCCGCCCATTGGCCCTGGTTCCCGGGCAACAACGGCATGAACGCTTCCGCGGTCTGGCGCGCGTCGTTGATCACGATCGCGGGGTTATGGTAATGCATGGCCGCGCCGGTGGCGATGATGATAAAAATCGCGACGAGGCCGGTGAGGGTGGAACCGACCAGAGTGTCAATCTTGCCGAATTTGATGTCCCGGATGTCCATCCCCTTGTCCACCACCGCGCTTTGCTGGAAGAAAATCTGCCAGGGCGTGATGGTGGTGCCGATATTGGCCATGATGATGAAGAGCATGTCCTGGTTGAAGCCGCCGATGAAACGCGGATGATAAAACCCCCGCGCGACTTCCGACCATCCCCCGGCGACATTGCCGGTCTTCATCGCCCAGATCGCCGCGGGAATATAGGCCATGTTGAACAGGCAGAAGAACAGGGTCAGCTTTTCAAAGGTCCAGTAGCGGCCGGTCATCACCACCACCATCAGGATAATGGTCACGCCGATCATGGTGATCCAGGCCGGGATATGAAAAATGCTCAAGGCCGCGGTCATCCCGATGTATTCCGTGACCAGGGTGAGCAGGTTGATGAGCACCAGGTCGGTAATGGAAAACCAGCCCCAAAATTTCCCAAACGCGTCAAAGATCGCCTCGGCAAGTCCGCGCTTGGTGATCGTGCCCAGCCGGACTGTCATCTCCTGGACAAAATAGGCCATGGGGATGAGCAGGAAAAAGACCCAAAGGAAGGAAAAGCCGTATTTGGAACCGGTTACCGCGTAAGTGGAAATGCCGCCGGCGTCATTGTCGGCCACCATGGTGATGATGCCCGGGCCCAAGACCGCGAGCAGGATCAGCAGGCGTCGCCGGGTCCTCGTAACGGTATGAATGCTTTTGCTCAGCCAATACATAGCCGCCGCCTTGAAAAATTATTGGTCGTGGTTCAGAAGGTGGATCGCTTTCCATTGTTAGTGTTAAGGCTGTATGGTAGTGGGCAAAGCCGGTTTGTCAATTCAAGCTTAAACTGGTCGCCGGGTCCGGAATTTTTCCGGAGCGGAAACGGATGATCGGGGTTGGGGATTTTCCCGGCTCCTAGGGCGCCTTGGGCTGCATTCGGTCCAGCAACTCCGGCTCGTAAATGGCGATGCCCGCGAGATAGGCCGCTGCGCCGTTCCAGATATGCGGGATCGCGGTGCGCTGTTGCGCCACTTTTTTCCCGGTCCCGGCATAG
>CAIUDS010000641.1 GCA_903897985.1 uncultured delta proteobacterium | reverse complement strand
GAATTTGTTGAAGGGGTGACCCATGGGGTTGAGAAAGCATTTGACGTAACTGTTCAAATACCAACAAACTTTGCGGAAAAGGGCATAAAATTCGGCAAAACTACTGTAACCAGCGACAGTATCGGTACCGATAATCTTTTGCTCATTTATATGATTTTTGAAAATGACTTTTCAGGGGAAATGACTGCCAAAGCCTTTGACAATAAGGGACTCGAAATGGGACGGGCTAGGGTAAAAGTAACCGGGAAAAAGAATGAAGCCAGGTTCGTTGAATTCCATTTCGAAAAGCACACAAATATCGACAGCGACAGCAGGTTGACATTGGAGTGAATAGGCTGGAAGCTTGAAGGTAGAAGCTTATGGAAAATCTGCAACTTTCTAAAAGCTATGGGGACCAGGCTGATATGTCCGAAGTAACCGCTGTGAATATACCGTCCGAATTATTTGTCAGGGATTTATTAAAATCTTATCTTAAGAATTGATTATTAAACACTGTTTTTTCAACGCCGACAGGCCAAACTTTTTAAATCTTTATGATTACAACACTTGGTGAACCAAAGTTTCCTTCCCCTTTGAGCTATTCCGTAGATGACCGGGTACAGATCCCGGCTACCATTAAAGTTATCCCCGGTGAAAAGTATGACAGCGACATGATGTTTGAACTTGCCGGACCCCGGTCACGATTGTTTTTCAATCCTCCGGAAACAAGGGCAGGAATTGTTACCTGTGGCGGTTTATGCCCGGGAATGAATAATGTGATCCGCTCGGTATTCCTCGAGCTGCATTTCATCTACGGCATTAAGGAAATTTTCGGTTTCCGCTACGGTTACAAAGGACTGGATCCCGCGAACGGAATTGAACCGGTGTTGCTTACACATGATTATATTAAAAATATCCACAGGGAAGGCGGCACGATCCTGGGTACCTCGAGGGGGCCGGTAGATATTAAGGCGAGCGTTGACAACCTGATCCGGCAGAAAATTAATATACTGTTTACCATCGGGGGCGACGGCACCCAAAAGGGCGGGTACGATCTTTTCAGGGAAGCGCAAAAGTGCGGTCATCCCCTTGCGGTGGTAGGCATTCCGAAAACTATTGATAATGACGTTTCTTATGTTTCCCGGACTTTCGGCTACCAGACAGCCGTTGAGGAATCGTGGCGGATATTAGACCAGGCGCATGTTGAAGCCACCAGCGTGGAATACGGCATTGGCCTGGTGAAGCTGATGGGCCGTCATGCCGGATTTATTGCGGTAGGCGCAACGGAGGCCAGCCAGGATGTGAATTTTATTCTGATCCCCGAAGCGCCCTTTGCTTTACACGGAGAAAACGGATTTCTTCATGCGCTCAAAAACCGGATGGTCGAAAGGAAGCACGCAGTAATCGTAGTGGCCGAAGGGGCCGGGCAGGACCGGCGGGACGGGGACGGCCTTCGGGCGGCCACCGATCTCGTAGAGGAACCGCAACGAGCCCAGCAGCGACTCCGTGCCCGGCAGGTCCGACTTGTTGACGAGCAGCAGGTCGGCCGCCTCGATGATCCCGGCCTTGAGGGCCTGGATGACGTCCCCGGTGCCGGGCTGCAGGACGAGCACGATCAGGTCGGTGCAGGTCAGCACGTCCAGCTCCGCCTGGCCGACCCCGACGGTCTCGATGAAGATCCGGTCCATCCCGAACGCGTCGAAGATCTCCGCCGCGTAGGGCGTGGCGGGGGAGAGGCCCCCGTGGCCCTCGCGGCTGGCCATCGAGCGGATGAACACGCGGTCGTCGCCGATCAGGCCCTGCATGCGGACGCGGTCGCCCAGGAACGCGCCGCCCGTGAAGGGGCTCGAAGGATCCACGGCGATGACGCCCACGGTGTGGCCGGCCGCGAGTGAGCGGCGGGCCAGCGCGGCCGTGACCGTGCTCTTCCCCACACCCGGGGGTCCGGTGATGCCGATGCGGACGGCGCCGCGCTGGCGGGGGACCAGCCGGTCGCGGATCGCGGGAACCAGGTCCGGGCGGTCCTCGACCGTGCTGATGAGCCGCGCGCAGGCCACGCGGCTGCCCTGGAAGAACTCGTCCCAGAGACGTGGCCCGCGCGGCTCGCCCGCAGCCTG
>CAIUDS010000640.1 GCA_903897985.1 uncultured delta proteobacterium | reverse complement strand
TGGAGGAAGCGCTCAAGGAAGTTATGATTGATTTGGCATGGGTGCGCGCTCATCTTCCGGAGCCGGAACTGAGAAATTTTGCTTGGATTGCCCGCGCAGATAAGGGGAAAAAAAAGTGTTAGACGGTCAGATCCCTGGTCCGTTGACTTCTGGAATTCAGGTAATATCATAAAAGTAAGGGTCTCGGGCAATCTTTTCAAAGGGCTCCGGGAGTTTCATGAAAAAAATTCTGGAAAAAATATTGATCCTGCCGCTTGCCTTGTGCGTGATCGCAATTTCGGGATGCGGGACCGGTCCGGACCGTAATTCCGGGGGAGCTGCCGCAGGCACTGCCAAAGGCAGCCCCGGATTATCCACGGTAGTTTCCAATGCAACATCGGGCGGTTGGTCCAAGGTTTCCGCGGGCGCGGAGCATACCTGCGGCCTGGCATCGGACCAGAGCGTCTGGTGCTGGGGCGGCAACGATTATGGGCAACTGGGTGACGGGACCAGCACGGACCAAGCCGCTCCGGTCCAGGAGCTGGGCGGCGATACTAACTGGACCCAAATCTCCGCGGGCGGCTATCATAACTGCGCGCTCAAAGACGACTCGACGCTCTGGTGCTGGGGCAAGAATGACCAGGGCCAGTTGGGCGACAGCGCCGTCATCAGCCAGTCCTCCCCGGAGCAGATCGGCCTTGAGACCGACTGGGCCTTGGTCTCCGCCGGGTTCAACCACACCTGCGCGAAGAAAAAAAACGGCGCCATCTTTTGCTGGGGCGGCAATGAATACGGGCAACTGGGCAACGGGGACACCGGCTATGCGGACCAGCATTCGCCGGTCTCGATCGGGGGCAAGAGCGACTGGACCTCGATCTCCGCGGGCGGCGAAATTACCTGCGGCTTGCGGAAGGACAATAGTTTATGGTGCTGGGGCACCGCGGCCGGCTCCATCCGGCCGAAAAAGGTTGGGACGGACCGGAATTGGGTTGCGGTTTCAGCCGGCGGGGAGCATGCCTGCGCCAGGAAGCGCGACCGGACACTCTGGTGCTTCGGCGAAAATAGTTTCGGCCAGCTCGGGACCGGGGGCATAGCGGACTCGAAGCAGCCTAAGAAAGTGGGCAAGGCCTCGGATTGGGTCTGGATGGAAGCGGGCGGGTATCACACCTGCGGCAAGCGGGCGGCGCCCGCGGGCGGCACGCTCTGGTGCTGGGGCAAGAACGATTTGGGTCAGCTCGGGCTGGGGAACATTTACGCGCACTACCGGCCGATGCGGGTGGGGGTTTTGAAAAATTGGGCCACGGCCTCCGCGGGGCAGGACCACACCTGCGGGACCAAGGTTGACGGGACGCTTTATTGTTTCGGGTCCAACCTGCAAGGCCAGACCGGCACCGGCGCTTTTCCGGGGCGAAAAACCCCGGGCCAGATTGACACCGCCACAAATTGGGACCAGGTTTTCGCCGGATATGACCACGCCTGCGCGCTCAAGAACAATTTCACCCTCTTTTGCTGGGGTAACAATATCTACGGCCAACTCGGGACCAGCAACTATTTGAACAATGATATCCCGGTCTCGATCGGCGCCGCCTCGGACTGGGTTGCGCCGGCCACGGGCTGGTATCACAACTGCGCCACTCGAGGCGCGGGCGCGCTCTGGTGCTGGGGCGATAATGTTTCCGGCCAGGTGGGCAAGGGCGACTTTTTGTTGCATCCCAACCCGGTCCAGGTCACCCCGCTGACCGACTGGTCCCAACCCTCGGCCGGCGGATACCATAGCTGCGCGGTTAAAAGCGATCATACGCTCTGGTGCTGGGGAAAAAACACTTCGGGCCAGCTCGGAATCGGGACCGGCGGCGACAAGAATATTCCGGTCAAGGTCGGATCGGCCAGCGACTGGCTCACGGTTTCGGCCGGAAGCTATCATACCTGCGCGACCAAGGGCGCGGGCGAGCTCTGGTGCTTCGGCAATAACAATTCCGGCCAGCTTGGAAACGGAACGCTCGACGGCAGCACGGTCCCGGTCCGCTCCGGCTCCGCCGCCAACTGGCAAGCTCTTTCCGCGGGACATTTTTTCACCTGCGGGCTTAAGTCCGATTCCTCGCTCTGGTGCTGGGGCTTGAACGATCGCGGACAACTCGGGAACGGGGACACCAGCACGGACCGGTCCAGCCCGGTCCAGGAGCTTAGCGGAGATACTCACTGGAGCCAAATTGCCGCGGGCATCATTCATGCCTGCGCCTTGAAGAGCAACCATACGCTCTGGTGCTGGGGCGGCAACGAAGACGGCCAGTTGGGGAACGGGACCACCGTTGACCAAGCCTCGCCTCAGCAGGTCGGCTCGGACACGGACTGGACCAAGGTTGCCGCGGGCCTGGACTTCACCTGCGGCCGCAAGAGCAACGGGACCCTCTGGTGCTGGGGCAATAACGATAAGGGCCAACTGGGCGACGGCCAGGCCTGGAAGATATTGCCGGAGTTGATCGGCAAGCCGTAGGAATTCAGGGGTTGGGGGCTAGGGGTTTGGGGTTGGTGAATCGCGGTGGCAATCTGGACTTTGGATATTACCAACCCCCAATCCCCGACCCCTAATCCCTGTTGGTGTTGACTTTTCCGCAAATATCAGTAATATCTCTGCTACTTTTACAGGGGTAGGAACATGAGTACATATCTGGCAAAACCGGGCGAAGTGGAACGGAAATGGTGGGTGGTTGACGCCGAGGGCAAGGTGTTGGGCAGGCTGGCGACGCAGATCGCGGTGGTGCTCACGGGCAAGCACAAGCCGACCGTTACGCGCTCCACCGACACCGGGGACTTTGTGATCGTGGTGAACGCGGAGAAGGTCAAGCTGACCGGGCAGAAGCTGGACAAGAAATTCTATTACCGGGCTTCGGGCTGGCATTCCGGGCTGAAGAAGATTTCCGCGGGCAAGATGATACAGACCCACCCGGAAGAGTTGATCAAGCTGGCGGTGTTCGGGATGCTGGCGAAGAACAAGTCGCGGCAGCATATTATGAAGAAGCTCAAGATTTACGCCGGGGCCGAGCATCCGCATGCGGTCCAAAAACCCGAGCCGCTCAAAATTTAGGGAGGAACTCATGGTATCGAGTTGGGAATTTCAAGCAGTAGGCAGAAGGAAAACTTCCGTGGCCAGGATTTATATGAAAACCGGGGCCGGCGCGATCCTGATTAACAACCGGCCGATGGACCAGTATTTCCCCCGCAAGGCTTTGCAGCTCGTGGTCCGGCAGCCCTTCGAGTTGACCCAGACCGGGGACCGCTTCGATGTCAAGGTCAATGTCAAGGGCGGCGGCATCAGCGGACAGGCCGGCGCGGTCCGCCACGGCATCACCCGCGCCCTGCTCAAGGCCATCCCCGAACTGAGAGTTCAGCTCAAAAAGGCCGGTTATGTCTCCCGCGACGACCGCAAGGTCGAACGCAAGAAATACGGACAGCGCAAAGCCCGCGCCCGGTTCCAGTATAGCAAGCGGTAATTGTTGGGCGATAAGCTGACCGGTCGCTATTCCAAAAGGGCCGTGCTGGTGTTTGATAAGTTCTATCTGCTTCGACACCTGAACCAGGCGGTGGACACGGTGCGCAAACAGGAGGCCGAGCAGTTGAAAGCGACCGCGCCCGAATTGCTCAAGGGCGCCAAATATCTTTTCCTCAAAAACCCCTGGAATCTGACTCCGAAGCAGCAGCAGCGCTTAGGGATGCTGGAAAAACTGAACCTGAAAACCAACCTCAAAAAATCAGGAACAATTTATTAGGTTAGCATCCTAATATCAGGCCATAAATTTCAACTTATATAAATCCAGGGGTCACCCCCAGGCCTGAAACATTATCGCAACAATTTTCCGGCTGAGCCGGAAAAGTTCTCGCCGATTATGACCTCATCGCCAAGTAAAGAGGTTTACCAATTGCAGATTATCCCGGCTCGCTTCGCTCCGCACCCGAGGGATACATGATAGAGGCGCGGAATCATGGTCGAGGCCCCTTGACAAGGTTCGGCGCGATGCTTAAAGCATGAATGCGGAAAGGAAGGGGCAAAAAGAGCAAAGCTCAAAGGAGGTATTCCGATGAATGGACTGGCAATATTGGAACCGCAAGGACTTTGGGAGTATTACCTGAGCAATCTGGGGCCGGGCTGGACCGAGGTCCTGACCGGAACCGAGTGCGCGTGCGGGCCGGAAACGGACATCGTGGAAGGCAAGGAGAATTACCTGCTGCTGGCCGAGCTTCCGGGCTTGGCCGAAAAAGACTTTAAAGTCGAATACGAGCAGGGAGTCCTCACCATCAGCGGCCGCTGGCCGGCGCCGCCTCAGGGCGAGACCGCCACGCTCCGGCATGAACGCAGGACCGGAGAATTTACCCGGAGCTTCAGCATTCCGGAAGATGTTGAACTCGAGCGCATCGAGGCCAAATACACCAATGGGGTCCTGCAACTGACACTCCCGAAGAAGGAAGTTGTAAAACCAAAAACCGTGAGAGTTGAAATCCACTAAGACCGAAAAGAAAGGAGGACCAAGCAAACAGTTTAAGGTCCGAACGATCGAAACAGCGATAGCACTTCATTTCTTTCTAACCAGGGGAGCGCAAAGCTCCCCTTTTCATTTATATTATGGCGGGGAGTCGGCAGGAACGCCTTATCATTTGGGGCCAAGGGCGCGCTCACTCGCCGATGATTTTGACCAGGACTTTTTTCGGCCGCTTGCCGTCGAGTTCGAGGTAGTAGATGGTGTGGAATTCGCCGAAGTCGAATTTGCCGGAGGTGACCGGGCAGGTGATGTGGTGGCCGGTGATGATGGCGCGGAGATGTCCGGCCGCGTTCTTTTTGGGATCGGCGAAATTATGGCGGTAGTTGGGGTTCTCGGGCACGAGCTGCATGACCAGCTCGAGCCAGTCCTCCGAGATGCCGGGGTCGCAATCGGAGATGAACACCGCGGAGGAGGTGTGGAGCGGGAAGATCAGGGCGAGGCCCTCGCGGATCCGGCTTTCCTTCAGCGCGGCCTCGCAATCCTCGGTGATATTGATGACTTCCTCGGTCTTGCGAGTGCTGAACTCCAGTATTTTGCGAAAGGATTTCATCCGATTAGCTGATATATTATCCCATTTTAAAACCGGCTTCAAGCGGGCGGGATCGCGGTTTTACGCTCTTGCGGTTTTTTCACCGATAGTCTTTGAGCTCCTTGGCGAGGTTGGCCGCGAATTGAAGGTCTTTTTCGTTGTCCAGCGCTTTGCCGGAACTGCGGTTGATGCTGAGGAATTTTTCCGGGCCGAGCACCAGATAGATTTCATTGATCAGGCCGTCCGGCTGCCAGACCACAAAATGCTCCATCGCAATTCTCGGGTCGGTCTTGATGGTCCGGCCTGCCATTTGGTGTCCTTTTTTCTGCGTCTCCACGCTCAGGTATTCCAGGTTGAGCCAAAGGTAGGTCCCGATCCCGGGGGGATCGTCGGAAAAGTAATAGCGGCAACTGTAAATCGAGGCAATCTTGGGCGGCTCGATTCTAAGCAGGGACCCCCCGAGCATATTTTCGACAAATTCCTTGGTGAACTGTCCGCAGATATCCTCGACAATATAATAATGACTGTCCTGCCGCGAGGGCTCGCCCGGATACTGGACAAAGCAGTTGGAAAGCCGCTTCCCCGGATCGCCGTAATTGGGCAGCGAAACTTTTTCTTCGTTGCACTTCTTGAAACCCGAGCGCGCGGATGCGGCCGGGGGCGCAGTCTCTTGGGCGGGCGCGGTCGCGGCGGTTGGAGTCGGAGGGGGCGCCGGCGGCGTGGATTTTTGGCAGGAACCGGCCAAAGCCATCACGACCAAGGTTCCGCAAATCATCATCCGCTTTTGATTTTTGGGCATGGAAACCTCCTGTCTGGTGAATTGAAGATAGCCCATGCCGCTCGCGCTTGTCAAACGCAACAGGGTTGGCGTTTCCGGAGGAAACGGCTCGCGGGTTGATTTCCAGGCGCGATTCTGGGTATCATAGAGTCGTGGCGGACAAGCGGAAAGAGAAGTTTCTGGAGATTGCGCGGAACGCCGGCGCGGAGCTGGTGGGGATCGCGCGGGTGGAGGATATTCCGCTCAGTGTGCCCCCGCGGCCGGCCCGGGAAATTTTGCCGAACGCCAAAAGCGTGGTGGTGATTCTGGCGCGTCAGCTCCATGGCGCGATCGCGGACCATAAGCGCTACAAGCCGGCGATCAAGGAC
>CAIUDS010000639.1 GCA_903897985.1 uncultured delta proteobacterium | reverse complement strand
GTGGGTTTATCTCTTCAGGAAATCACCGGCTTGGGGTGGACAAACATTTGACAATCGTAAAAAATGCATTATCTTATTTTATAGAACAATTAACCTAGATCGTGTAGTGCCGTTAATTTTATGGTAGTTATGAAAAAAGGTAAACCGTTGTATAGCGGACCAGGCAAAAATTATCACACATTTGGTCATATCTGGGAGGATCAAAAATGAAAAAGTGCCCCTTTTGCGGCGAATTCTTGAGCGACGATTCCCTTCAATGCAAGACCTGCCAAAAGTATTTGGATGGCAAGGTGCGGGTTGACGAGCGCTGCGAGTGCGGGAACCTGATGGCCAAGCTGACCGAAACCACGGTCGAGATCAAATGCCGGCGCTGCAAGCGCATCCATACGATTCCCCTGGACCTGCTGGCGGAGCGGTATCATTACCTTCTAAACCATCCGCCCGAGGCCAAGGAAAGCGAAGAAGACTGAACCGCGGTTTTAGACCAGTTCCAAAACCGCTGAGGCCAGGTCTTCGGGAGCAAGTTTCTCCATCCGGTAAAGCGCGTCCGGCTTGCCCGAGGCGCAATATCTTTTTACCCCCAGGGTCCGGAATTTGGCGGCCAGGCCCAATTCCGCGGCCTTGAGCGCGACCCTGGCGCCCAGGCCGGTCCCGGCATGGTGGTCTTCATAAGTCAGCACCGCGCCGGTCGCGAAGGATTCCTTCAGAGCGGCGTCCTCCAGACTTAGCGGGCAGGACACATTGAAGATTTTCACCAATACCCCTTTTCCCTTGAGCAATTCCCAGGCCTTGAGCGCGCGCGGGGCCAGCGCGCCCATGGTGAACACCGCGGCGCGATTGCCTTCGCGGAGCCGGTCAATCCTGCCGTACTCAAATTGATAATTCCCCCCAAACAGAGGATTGCCCTTTTCATCCAGAATCACCGGCGTAACGCTCCGGCCCATGGCCAGCAAGAAGTTCCCCTCCCGGCTCGCGGCGTATCTCACCGCCCGGTCGGTCTGGTTGGGATCGGCCGGCACGATGACCTGGAACCCGAAAAGATTTCCCGCCAACCCCAGATAGTCAATGCACTGATGGGTTTTGCCGTCCTCCCCAACATCCAGGCCGCAATGGGTCAGCACCAGTTTCAAACTGGTATGGTTGATGTCGTTGAGCCGCTCCTGGTTGAAGGTCTCGTCAATGCCGAACACGCCGAAGTCCGCGAAAAAGACGCGCACCGGCAGACGGGAAAGCGCCCCGGCAATGGTCGCGGTGTTGTGCTCCTGGATGCCGCCCTGGAAAAAGTAGTCGGGGAACTTTTTGAGGATGCCCTCGGTCTTGACGCTGGGCATCAGGTCGCAGTCAAAAACCGCGAGCGTTTTTTCCGGCGCTTTGAGGTTCTTCTCGAACAAGTCCTGCAAGGCATTTCCCCAGGCGCTGCGGTTGTCGGTTTTTTCCTCGGGCCCGTAATTTTTCGGTTCGCCGGGGATGATGGAGAGGCCGGGGGATTTTATTTCGCGCCGGATCGCGAGGCTCGCCAAAGGCGGGTTGGCTTCGCGCATTTTTTTATACTCATCCAGCCGGTCGGGCAGTTTCAACTCGGCCATGGCTTTCTGATACTGGTCGGGCTTGAGCGGGGCGCCGTGATATTTGGCGTCGCCTTCCATGAAGGACACGCCCTTGCCCATGACG
>CAIUDS010000638.1 GCA_903897985.1 uncultured delta proteobacterium | reverse complement strand
GGATGCAACTGGTTTTAAGCCCAGGCCCTTCTCCCCCGTATGCCCCTAAAATTTTGACTTCCATTTATACCCCTTATTCAATGTTTTCGAACTGCTCCTTCATGCTCAAATATTCCAGGTATTTGCGGAGCCGATTGCTTTCCGCGATCACCAGCCCGTCCGGCACCATCTTCAGCAGTTTCCCCTTTTCCAGCCTGAGCAAGATTTCCGAGGCCTGCGGAACCTCGAGCCCGGTCTTGCTGGCCAGGTCTTCAACGGTCATCTTGACCATGATCCCGTCCTCCACCGGCTTGCCATAGGCGTCCGCCGCCCGGGTCAAGGTATGCACCACCCGGCTGTTGGCGTCCTTGTAGAGCAGGCTCTCGATCTGGTCATCCGCCTCCTGCAGCCGCTGCGAAAGCTTCTTGATCATCCGGACCGCGATCTCGATATTATTCTTAAGCATCAGCTCGAAGGTCTTCGGGTCGATCACCAGCATCTTGCACTCTTCCAGCGTGGCCGCGGTGGCCGAGCGCGGCTTGTTATTCAAGATCGCCATCTCCCCGAAAAATTCGCCGGGGCCGAGCGTGGCCAGCACCTGCTCCTCCCCGCGCACCTTCTTGGTGATCTTGACTTTCCCGCTCTGGATCACAAACATCTCGCGGCCCACTTCGCCTTCCTTGAACAGATTGGTTCCCGCGGGAAACACCCGTCCCAGTTTTTGAAATAGAATTTCCTCACTCATTTTATCGGCCTCCTTTTTGCCCGGTTTGTTCCTCTAGTGTATGAGGGTTAAGCAGACTTGTCAAAAACGCCTGCGTCGGCTCCGGCACCGGGGCGCCTTTGAGCCGGTGCTGGGTGTAAATTTTGTTTTTCTTAAAAGCCCGGCAAAAGGCCTCAACCGCCTCCGGCGCAAACTGCTTGTGCCGGTTTTGCCAAAGCTCCTCGAGCGCGCGCGACTCCTCCAGGGCGCTCCGGTAAGGCCGGTCCGAGGTCATGGCATCCCAAGTGTCGGCCACGGCGATGATCCTCGCGAGCAGGGGGATTTGGCTGCCGGTCAATTTCAAGGGATAGCCTTTGCCGTCCATCCGCTCGTGGTGGTAGCGGGTCCCGGGACTTACTCCTTCCAGGCTCTTGATGTGGCTTAGGATTTCCCAGCCCTGCTCCGCATGCGAACGCATCTGCGCGAATTCCTCGTCATCCAGTTTTCCCGGTTTTCTTAGAATCCGGTCCTCGATCCCGATCTTGCCGATGTCGTGAAGGATCGCGGCCAACTCCAGTTTCTCGCGCTCCTCGCCGGTCAGTTCCATCTCCTCGCCGATGGCTACGGAATAATCGCGGACCCGCTTGGTGTGGCCGCCGGTGTAAATGTCGCGCTTTTCAATGGCGAGCGCGAGCGCCTCCGCGGTCTGGAAAAAGGTTCGGCGCTGGTCCTCATAAAGGAAGGCGTTATCGAGGGCGATGGCCACCTGGTCGGACAGGCTTTGCATCAGTTTCAGATCCTCGCGATCGAAGACTTTGCCTGCGAGCTTGTTGAGGGCCTGGAGCACGCCGATGATTTTGCCCTTGCTCCGGACCGGCACGGTGACCATGTTGCGGGTATGGAACTTGGATTTCTTGTCGAAGTTTCGGGCCCAGCGCGGGTCCTTCTCCGTGTCCGCGATCAGGGCGCTCTCGCCGGTCTGGGCCACCCAGCCGGCCACGCCTTCCCCGATTTTCAGCCGGATTTCCTTGATCGTGTCCGCGCGTTCGCCCAGGGCCACCTCGAAATACAGTTCGCCGCGCTGCTCGTCAATCAGGTAGAGCGAGCCGGTCTCGCAGGAGAGCAGCTTGACCACCGCTTCCATCGCCCGCTTGCGCACGGTCTTGGCCTCGAGGCTGGAGTTGAGGATTCGATTGATCTCCAAGAGGGTTGACACTTTGGCCTTGAATTGCTTTTGCAAATCCCGGAATTTGGCTTCCGCCCGCGGGCCTTTGGCCACGGCCCGCGGCTTTCGCCGGGGAATCTTCTTGGCCGGCTTCATCATTTTTCCCCCATAATCTTCTTGATGGTGGCTTCCACTCTTTTCTCGATGGTCTGCTCGATCAGCGCCATCATTTCCGGGTGGTTCTGAGAAAGCGTCTCGAAGGAGGCGCGTTTGAGGATCATCAGTTCCGAGGGGGTGAGCGCGGTGATGGTGGCGGTGCGGGGCTTGTTCTTGAGCAGGCTGACCTCGCCGAAGAAATCCCCGGACCCTAGCCGCGCCAGGGTCAGTCTGCGTTTGTCCTTGGGGTCAATGGTGGTCACCTCGACCTTGCCGCTTTTGATCAGGAACATGGAATCGCCGGGATCGCCTTCTTTGACCACGGTCTCCCCGGGTTCGGCCTCTTTCAACTCGAATTTTTCAATCAGTTTCCGGCGATCCTCCGGCGGCAGGATGGCGGTCAGGGGCGACAGCGCCAGCAGGTTATCCAGGACCCGCTCCTTGTAAAGGTTGAGCATGCCTTCTTTAACCTGCGGATATTTTTCCACGATCTCGTCCATCTGGTCCTTGGAGATTTCCAGCAGCTCGAGGTCGGTCATGGCCTTGACCGTGGCCTGCCGTTTGCCGCCGGTGAAATAGGCGAACTCGCCGAAAAACTGGCCGGGCCCAAGCCGGGCCACCGGCCGGTCATTGCCTTCCGGGTCTTTCTTGGTGACCTCAACCTCGCCGGAGGCAATGATAAAAATAGAATTGCCCTCTTCATCCTCGCGGCAGAGCCGGATGCCGCCGGGGATTTTGACCGAGCGCAACTTTTTATAAAGCTCGGAAAACTCTTTTTCGTCCAAGCCCGCGAACAGGGTCATGTCCATGCTGGATTTTTCTTCGACCTCGGGCTCCTCGCTTACCTCCGGCTCCAGGGCGATAGCTCCCGGCTCCGGCGCGAGCGCTTCGGTCTCGGTCTTGGGCATTTCCTTTTCCCCAGCCGGCGCTTCGGCCTCTTCCCCCGCAGGCTCCATCCATTCTTCCTTGGATTTCTGGTCGGGTTCCGGCTTAGCCGGAGCCGTTTCAGCTTTTTCCGGCACGGGCTTGGGCGGAGGGGGCGGGGCCGCGGCCTTGGCGGGCGGCGCCACGGGATAAGGGACCGCGATCGCGGGTCCGCGTTTTTTGGCCAGGAGTTCCTCGACCTCCTGGTTGATCTCCTTGTTGTCGGGCATGAGTTCCTGGAGGATCTTCCCGACGGCAATGGCCTGCACCAGGAACCCGGTGTCGAGGTATCCCTTCATGGCCTCGCGGTAGGCTTCCACCCCTTCTTCCTTGAAACCCAGCTTCAAATAGATTTCCGCCATTTTCTGGAGGGTTTTGGCGTCCGCGGCCTTGGCGTCCCAGATCTGTTCGTAAAGCTCGATCGCTTTTTCCAGCTTGCCCTTGCCCCGGAATTTCTCGGCTTCGCTCTTGAGTGCCTTGATATCAATCTTGGTCATATTCGATTCTCACTTTTTGGTCAGCCGAAACACGCCGTCCCAGTCGGCCGCGGGCGGGCTCTGCCGGTATCCCTCGGAGCGTTCGAGATAGACCTTGCTGGGCGAGTCCGCGGGATCCAGTTCCAAGGCTTTTTGGAAAGCCATCATCGCTTGCTCGAACCGGCGGCCGCGGTAAAGTTCAAGACCCCGGGCATAAAGCTCGATCACCTCTTTTTTATGCGGGTCCAGTTGGCCTTTTTTGCACAGGATTTCAAAAACCCGGACCGGCTTCTGCTTTCCGACCACCGCCAGCAAATCCAGTTCGCGCGTCTCGATCACATCCTGGGCTTCCAGCAAGGTGGCCTCCGAGCACATCAGCTTGGTTCCGTATTGCTTGTTGGCGCTTTCGAGGCGCGAGGCCAGGTTGACCTCGTCCCCGATCGCGGTGTAGTCCATTCTGCGCACGCTGCCCATGTTGCCGACCTTGACCGCGCCGGTGTTAAGCCCGATCCGGCACCGGACTTCCGGCCATCCTTCCGCGGCCCATTGTTGGTTAAGCTCGTCCAGCCGCTTGTGCATGGCGATTGAACTCAGGCAGGCACTCTTTGCGTGGTCCGGATAGTCAACCGGCGCGCCGAAGATCGCCATAACCGCGTCCCCGATATACTTGTCAACCGTGCCCCGGTTCGCGAGCACGATGTCGCTCATTTCCGTCAAATACATGTTCAAGAGGTGCACCAGCTTCTCGGTCGGGAGCTTCTCGCTGATCGAGGTGAAACCCTTGATGTCCGAGAAAAACACCGTCACCCGCTTTTCCTCGCCGCCCAGCTTCAGTTTGGCCGGGTCCGCGCACAACTCCTCGATCACTTCCTTCGACATATACAGGCCGAACGCGTTCCGGATGAACCGCTTTTCCTTTTCCTCCATGGTGTAGTGGTAGATGGTCACGCCCAGGTAAATGAAGAGCAGCGACAGGGTGGGGTAGACCAAAGTGAGCGACAGGTGGCTCGCGCTCGAGAACACCATGTAATAATTGACCGCCCAGTAGCCCACGATCAAAACCAGCACCAAGCTGGCGGAATAGAGCGGCTTGAGCTTGGGGTAAATCCAGGACAAGAACATGCCGAGCACAGCGATGATCAGGATGTCAAAGGCGTACATCCAGTTGGGCCGGTAAAGTTCGCGATGCTTGAGGATGTTGTCAATGATATTGGCGTGGCTCATCACGCCGGGGAAGGTCCCGAACGGGGTGCTCCAGATGTCGTAGATGCCGACCGCGGTCGGGCCCACCAGCACGATCTTGTCCTTGAACGCGGATTCGGGATTGAAGTTGTTTTTTTTGCGCTGCTCGGCGAAATCGTTGATTACATCCGCCAGACTGTAGTTGGGGAATTTATCGAGGTTGCCCTGCCAGTTGATCAGCATCCGTCCGCCCTCGTCCACCGGGGCCCGGTATGGCCCGACTCGGATGCTCTCGACGCCGGACTCGTTCACCACCACCATCGGGCTCTCGCCCAGATAAACCCGGAGCACTTCGAGCGCCAGGCTCGGGAAGAAAAGATAATCCTCCGGCTTGAGGTTAGGGTCGAACTTGGGCCAGGCCGCGATCAAAGGCGCGCTGCGGAGCACGCCGTCGGAATCGGAGACCGAGGTAAAAAAGCCGCTGCCGCTGATGTTCTTCATGAACATGGGCAGGTTGGACTGGAACCCGTAAATGGCTGGCACACGGGTCCGAACCGGCCGGCCCTGCTCGTCGTAAATGGTCAGCATGGTCCGGGCGTCGGAACCGTATTTATACCTGATGGTGCTGATCGCATACGGCTTGAGCAATTCGAGCCGGGCCAGGTTTTCCTGCGGAGGGGTTTGCGCGGCCTCGTTGGCGGTCTGGAAGAAGAACCAGCCTAGGATATCATTATTGAGTTGCGCCAGGGCATCGGTCATGGCCTGGTCGGTGTTGGCCTGTTTTTCCAGGTCGTCTATGTAGGCGACCACCTGGTCGTTCTGCCCGGGCGGGAGCGCCAGCAGCCCGTCCTTGATCTTGCCCAACTCGGCCTGCAAATCGGGCTTGCCCATGGCCCGGCCGATCTCCTGGTCAACGAGTTGGATGAGTTGTCCGGTTTTTTCCTTCAGCCCGGCGCTGCCCTCGGTCAGGTAATAGGCCTTGAGCTTTTCCATGAACTGCGTGTTGATGTTCTGGTCATGCTCGGAAAAGATCACATCCAGGGCCACAACCTTGGGCTGGTATTTGGCCATCTGGTTGAAGAACTGGGCCCAGTAGATCCGGGGGAACGGCCAGCGGCCAAGTTTTTCCACGGTTTTTTCGTCAATCAGGACCAGCACGATATTGGGGTCGGCGCGCCTCTCGCGGCGGAGTCGGAAGCGTAAATCGTAGGCCCTGTTTTCGAGCGCTTCGATGGACATCGGCCGCCGGTAGATCACCACCACCATAATGAGGGTGATCAGGATGCCGATCCGGATGGAATTCAGCCGCCCCAAAAATTTAAGTAAGTTCTTCATAAACAATATTATACCCTGTTTAAGGCATAAATGGCAAATTTGGGAAAGCAGCGATTGGAACTTGACAATGAAGAATTGAGGAACCCCGAATTTTTAGTCCGGAATTTCCTTGCCCACCCTTTTCTCGACATAGTCAATGGCGTTTTGAACGGTCTGAATTTTTTCCAAATCCTCGTCCGGTACTTCCAAGTTAAATTCGTCTTCCATAATCAAGACCAACTCCCACAGGTCCATCGAACTGATGCCGAGGTCATCTATGAAATGCGCTTCCGGCAGCGCTTTTTCCGGCTCGACTTCCAGATGTTCCAAAATCAGCTGGATCACGCGATCCTTAACCAGCATATTCGTTTCCTCCTAGCTAATCCTCGATTGTAGCAAAATTCATCCCAAATACAATCCGCCGTTTAGATGCAGCGCCTGGCCGGTGATATAGCCGGAACCCGGCAAAGCCAGAAATCCAACCAGTTCGGCTACCTCCTCCGGCTTGCCCATCCGGCCCGCGGGAATCCGGGCGAGGATCTTTTGCAGATGCGCCTCGGGCAGCGCCTTGGTCATGGGGGTCTCGATCAGGCCCGGCGCCACCGCGTTCACCGTGACCTGGTAGGGCGCGAGCTCGAGCGCCAGCGACCGGGTCAGCCCGATCAGCCCGGCCTTGCTCGCGGCGTAATTGGTCTGCCCCGCTTGTCCCAGGAACGCCACCACCGAACTGATAACGATGATCCGGCCATAATGGTTTTTCACCATCAGCCGGCTCGCGCCCCGGCAGCAGTTAAACGCCCCGGTCAGGTTCACCGCGATTACCTCATTCCAATCTTCCATCTTCATGCGCGGCAAAACCTGGTCCCGCGTGATCCCGGCGTTGTTGACCAAAATCTGAAGCGCGCCCCATTCCTTGCCCAGTCCTTTGATCGCATCTTGAGCGGCTTGATAGTCAGAAACGGAAAAACCGGCAAAGACCGCCTTCCCTTTTTTCTCTTCAATCAGTCGGACCGTTTCCTTCCCGCCGGATTCGCTCAGGTCGTTGACCGCCACTCTCGCGCCCAATTCCGCCAGCTTCAGCGCGATGGCCCGGCCGATCCCCTGCGCCGCGCCGGTGACCAGGGCGTTATGGCCGGAAAGCGGATTGGGGTTCATGAGGGCAACACTCCTTTCAGCGCCTCGAGGTCTTCGGCCGCGGAGAAATTAAAGACCGGTATTTCCGGCGCGATCTTTTTGCAAAGACCGGCCAGGACCTTGCCCGGGCCGATTTCAATAAAAGCCCGCGGCTTCATTTCCATCAGGCAGTGAACCGATTGGATCCATTTCACCGGAGACACCACCTGGCGGGCCAGGATTTCCCGGGCGGCCTCCGGGCTCGGATAGGGCTTGGCCTCCAGGTTGGAGATGACCGGGAACTGGAAAGCCGAAAAAGTCACCGTGGCCAGCGCTTCGGCCAGGCCCCGGCAGGCCGGCTCCATCAGCGGACTGTGGAACGCGCCGCTCACTTTAAGCCGGATGCCCCGCGCATTGCGTTCTTTCAAGGTGCTCTGCAAGCGCTCAAGCGACGAGACATGGCCGGAAAGCACCACCTGGCCGGGAGCGTTGAAATTGGCCGGCACCAGAACCTCGTCCGCGCCGGCTTCCATGCAAAGCTTTTCCGCATCCTCCGCGCTCAGCCCGATAACCGCCATCATGCCCCCGTCCCCGGCTTTGCCCGCCTCCGCCATCAACTCTCCTCTTCTCCGGGTCAGCTTGAGCGCGTCCAGAAAACTCAGCGCGCCGCTGGCGCACAGCGCCGGGTATTCGCCCAGGCTGTGCCCCGCCGCGGCAATGGGTTTGAAATGCAACTCGCGTTCCAGGATTTTGAAACCGACATAAGACACCAGCAACAAACAGGGTTGGGTGTTCTCGGTCTTAAGCAGTTCGTCCTCCGGACCCTCGAAGCAGAGTTTGCAAAAGTCCAGATGGACATGGTCGGAAGCGGCCGAGAACAGTTCGCGGGCATAAGGAAAGGCTTCCATCCATTCTTTGCCCATGCCAGGAAATTGTGAGCCCTGCCCGGGGAAAAGCGCGATCAGCCCCATTTCCTCTCCTTACGCTCAGGTCCGAAGGACAAGCTCGAATTTCAAACTTCCTTGACCTCGGTCACCGACCGGCCCTTGTAATAGCCGCAGTAAGGGCAAACCCGGTGGGGCATGATCTTTTCCGCGCAATTGGAACAGGAACTCAAATTGGGCGACACCAGGAAATGATGCGCCCGCCGCTTGTTGCGGCGCGACTTGCTCGTGCGTTTTTTTGGAACCGGCATTTAAATACCTCGCAAAAATTTAGTGGCAGCAGTATAAAGGATTATTTGCCGATTTTCAAGCCCCGCAGCGCCTGCAGTCTCAGGTCCTCCGATTTCTTCAGACACTCACAGGCCGCGTAGTTGAGGTTCTGTCCGCAATTCGGGCAGATCCCCTTGCACTCCGGCCGGCACAAAAACTGGATCGGGAGCTCCAACGCGATCTGCTCCTGGAAATAGGGCGTGAGGTCCAACTCCGGGCCGCGGTAATAAATGTGGTTTAAATCCTCCGGACTCAACTGGCGCTCGAGTTCGCTGGTCCGCTCCGGGTCCGGCATCAGCACCAGGTCAAAATCCGAGGCAAGGGGAAAATCAATTTCCTCCCCGCACCGGCTGCATAAAGTATGAACCGTCAAATCCACCTCCCCGCGCAGATGCAGGTTGGTCCCTTCCTTAACCACGCTCCCGGAAATCTTGATCCGGTCTTTCACATAGCCCAGATCGTTCTCGCGCGTGTATTCCGGGATATTGGCCAGCCAACTCCGATCAAAGTCCTCGCTGACCTCGATGGCCTCGGCGCCCAGATTTTCGACATGGATAATTAAAGACATGGCAGGCTCCTTTTTGGGAAGGTTCTCTATGTCCTTGATTCAGATCTTGGCAGATTTTGCGCCGATGTCAACCCTTCTTCGCTCCGATTACAGAGCTACGAAGGGCAGGCCCTGCTCCGCTCGGATTGCCGAGCCTGTCGAAGCAAATCGCAATGGATGTGCGAGCGCCTTCAGGCGCGATTCCTTAAAATTCAATCGCTTCCGCGCTCCGTGCTCAGCATACTCCTTCCCCGTCAAAACCGTCTTTTGATGTTTTCAAGAGTCACATACTTTTTTCTTGTTAGCTGCGTTTCGCTGAGCTTCAAGGGGCCGCAGACACTCTTGCTTGCCCTCCGTAGTCTCGCCTTAAAGCGAGACGGATGAGGGTCTGCGATTTTGAAATTCAAGCGCATGTGACTCAGGG
>CAIUDS010000637.1 GCA_903897985.1 uncultured delta proteobacterium | reverse complement strand
GAAGATGACCCCGTGGTCGCGCACCACTTTGTCCAAATGCTTTTGAATAATAGGATCCAAGCGCATAAGCATTTGTAAAGCTTTCTTGATGTTCGCGCCCGCGCTGAACGCGCCCGGCAGTTCGTTGGTCTGGTTCCCGATCACCACGCCCACGCCCTTCTCCTCGGCCAGGTCCACCGCCCGGCTCATCATGTTCCACATGCTCGAGTCCAGCGCGTTCATCACCGAGTGGAACTCGACGCAATAGACCCCGTCGCCCAAGTCAATGATGCTGGAGGTCGGGCCCTGCTCGATCACCTTCTTCTGCGCGCGAAGGTCCTTCAGGATAATAATGTTCGCGTTCTCGGGCATGGGCAGGTAGTTCTTCTTTTTGAAGTCGTAATAGAACCGCTTGCCGCCCTTCATGATGTAGAAGGAGGTCTTCTTTTTCGCGAGCATTTCCTCGATCTTCTTCGGGATCTTCATCCCCTCCGCCTTCATCCGCGCAACCGATTCCTTGAGCCCGACCGCGTCCCACGCCTCGAACGGGCCAAGATCAAAGTTGAACCCCCACTTCATGCCGTTGTCTATGTCCACGATGCTGTTGCAGATCTCGCCGACTCTTTCCGCCGCGTAAAGCGAGCCGCCGGCAAAGACCTTCCAGGCGTATTTGCCGTATTTGTCGGTCATGGCGACCACGACTTTGATCCGTTTGCCCGGGTCCTTCTCGAACGCCACCAGACCCAGCGCGTCGCTCTTCTCCGCGGCCTGGTCAACATATTGCAAACTCTTCGGGTCTATCACCTTGATGTTCTTCTTGTCAATTTTCTTGTAGAAGCCGCTGCCCACCTTGTCGCCCAAAAGCTTCTTGTTGTTCATCTCCTCGATGAAGGAAGGCAGGGTGAAATAAGTCGCCGCCTCGTCCGGCTTCACCGCCTTAGCGGTGTTGTGCGCGATATGCACCAGCGTGTCCAGGCCGACCATGTCCGCGGTCCGGAACATCGCGCTCTTGGGACGGCCCATCGGAGTGCCCATCACCTTGTCGGCTTCTTCGATCTTCAGCCCCATCTCCACCATGGTCTTGATCGCAAAGTTCATCGCGCCCACGCCCACCCGGTTGGCCACGAAATTGGGCGTGTCCTTCGCGATCACCACCCCTTTGCCCAGGTCCCGCTCCACCCAGTTGGCCATGAATTCCACGAGGTCCTTCTTGGTCTTGGCCCAGGGGATCACCTCGCACAAATGCATATACCGCACCGGGTTGAAAAAGTGGATGCCCACGAAATACTTCTGCATCTCCGGGCTTAACGCGCTCGCGATCTGCTTGAGCGGGATGCCCGAGGTGTTGGTCGCCACGATCGCGTCCCCGTTCCAGTGTTTCTTGACCTTGGCGAACAGGTCTTTCTTGATCTGCAAGTCCTCCACCACCGCCTCCAGGATGAAGTCGCATCCCTTCAGCCATTCCAGGTTGTCCTCCAAGTTGCCCGCCTTAACCCGCTCGCAGTCCGCCTTGCTCATGAACCCGCTTTGCTTACTCTTGATCTGCTTGTCCAACCCGCCCTGCGAAAATTTGTTGCGCAGCGCCGGGTTCTTTTTCTCGTCCTCCGTCAGGCTCGGCGGGACGATGTCCAGCAGATAGACCTCGATCCCCGCGCTCGCCAGGTGCGCCGCGATCTGCGAGCCCATCACGCCCGCGCCCAGGACCGCGGCTTTCCTGATCTCCCTCTTCTTCTTCATTTACTTCCTCCTTTCTTCGTGTCTTCGTGGTGCGGACACTCCTGTCCGCAGACCCTATTTATCTTCGGGGCGCAGCCACTCTTGGCTGCGTTCCTTTCAAATACCCCGAATTCTCGATGAACTTGCCCAACGATTTCCTCACCACCGACAACTCCCCCAGCGGAATCCCCCGCGTCAGTCGCTCATGCGCTTCCTCGAATAGCCCCGCGATCTTGCGTTGGATGCCCTGGCCTTTTTCGGTGAGATGAATCCGCCACACCCGCCGGTCCGCCGGGTCCGATTGGCGTTTGACCAGTTTAGCCCGTTCCATCCGGTCAATCAAGCCGGTCATGCTCGAGGCCTCCAGTCCGATCTGCTGCGCCAGTTCCGACAGCTTCTGCCCGTCCTTTATCCACAAGCACTGGAGCACCCCCAAGTAGCTTGCGCTGAAATCCTTCAGCCCGTGCCGCCCGAACGAATAGTTGAGGTACCGCGCCAGGGCGAAACTGGCCCGGTTTAGCAGGAACCCGATTTCAAAATTTTGCTTCGCCATCGGATTGTCCGCATACATAATATTCGCCCACCTGGCCTTTGTCAAGAAAAAATCGCCTTTATTTCACCCGTGCCCGCCGCCGGGCCGCAGGCACTCTTGCTTGCCCTTTGTAGTCTCGCCTTAAAGCGGGACGGAATAGGGTCTGCGAACAATCAAAAGATTTCAATCGCTTGCGCTCGCCGAACTCAAGATACTCCAATCCCGTCAAACGCCCTGTTGTCAAAAAGCAAAAAATTGTTTTTTTGCTTCTGCTGGACCCCTGATGATCGTGTGATGTTGAGTCTGGGTTAATCGTGCTTGCTGGAGCAAGCGG
>CAIUDS010000636.1 GCA_903897985.1 uncultured delta proteobacterium | reverse complement strand
CGGACCGAGGCCGAGCGGCAACTGCGAAGGTTCGTAATAAAATGGCGCTCCCGAGCTCCGGAGATGGTTCCATGCGCGACTTTCTACGACCTAAACCATAAGCAAGCCCCAAGATTCCTTTTGCCACAAAAGGGTTGACATAATCTCAGCCGCCTCCAGGTTTGACAAGGCGGCTGAAATCAGATAATGAATATAGCCAAACCTTGATCCGCGAAAATCATTTCCTGCGCCTCCACGCCGAAACGGGGAAACTAGCGGGGACTGAAACGGTCAGGATGAAATAATTTGGTCCGGCTGATGTCGCTGGTCCAAAGGGGATGGCGCGGGGCCAAGGCCTGACTGGGTTCTCGTATTCTGAGAAATTAAGAAAGGGCTTGCAAATGCTTGAGAAAAATGCATCTGCCGGCGATGGCGAAAGCGCTCGCTCTTCCAGGCTGAAACTCCTGGCGCCTGCCTCCATTTTGGCCCTGTATCTGGTTCTGGGCTTCCACAAACTGGGCTTTAAGAGCCTCGGCCTGGATGAAGCTTTCAGCCTGCGGGACGCTGCCGGCATGACCGAATTCGCCATGGCCCGTCCGTTATTTTTTCTTTTGCTCAAGCTCTGGATGCCGCTGGGACATTCGGAATTTGTTTTGCGGACGCTCCCGGTCCTGATCGGTCTGCTCGGGGTGGCCGCGCTTTATCTGCTGGCCCGGAAATATGTTAATGAAGAGGTCGCGCTCTGGTCCTCTCTGCTCCTGGCCATGTCCACCTCCCACCTCAACGCCTGCCAGCAAATCCGGTTTTACCCCCTGATCACCCTGAGCACCCTGATCGAGATGTATGTTTTTCTATCGCTCCACCGCGAGTTCCGGTTCTATAAGCTGTTACTCTACTGGCTATCCGCGGCTATCTGTATCCTCACCAGTCCCACCCTGATCCTTTTAAATTTCGTTCAGGTGCTGTTCCTGTTTTTCAATTACCGGGAAAAGCGGAAAGCCCTGCTATATTTCTTTTCCAGCAATGTTCTGATGGCGCTCGCCGGCATTCCCTGGTGGCTGTTCGTCAAGAAGCAACTGACCTTCTTTGAAACCGGGTGGATCAAGGATATCCAAACCCCTTCCATTTTTTGCTTCAAAGGCATCCTGAAAGTCCTGGGCACCATCGTCTTTGAAGATGTCCAGGCAAGACTGGGGCCGCTCACGGATGCGTTGGGCGCCACCGTCATCCTGATCGCCTTGACCATGCTCTATTTTGTAATCAGGGAGAAAAAGTTTCAGGAAACCGTTTTTCTGCTCGCGATCTGGATTCTGTTCCCGATCCTGACCCTGCTCGTGGCCGCCGGATTCGGGATCAAATTGTTTCATGAAAAAGCGCTCTATTACCTCTTGCCCGCTTATTGTCTGGCTTTTGGATATTTCCTTTCCCGGATCAACCGCGCCGGGAAAGCGGTGATTTTGAGCGGCGCTCTGGCTTTGGGCGGGATCGGCCTTGGCTATTATTATTTTGCCGACCGCTACCATACCTGTAACTGGAGGGTCATCGCCCAGGAAACCAAGGCCAAAACTGTGCATTCCCAGGGCCCGATCGTCTTTTATCCCGAGCATAATTCTTTGCCATTTCGCTATTATGCCCCGGAAACCGAGGTCCTCAATTTTCCCTACTTCAAGGTTGAAAAACCCAAAAAGACCGCGGAAATTTTCCGCCGCATCTTCCAGGATGGCCGCAATTATTGGGTGCTGACCGAAACCGACGGCAAGGGGGAAATCATTTACCAGATGATCCATGAAAAAACCAAGGTCTTGGAGGAAACGGAAGTTTGCAAGGATATGGTCTTGATGGAAATCTCCACTGGAAACAGCCAATGAAGCGGCGCGGCCAGCATGGAAAAACCGGGACACCTGGATAAGCAAGACGGAATTGAAAAGCCGAAAGAGGCAATATTTCAATGATGAAAAAGTTGAAACCATGGGCGTTTCCCGCCATCCTGGCCCTGTATCTGGTTCTGGGCTTCTACAAGCTGGGGTTCAAGAGCCTGGGCCAGAATGAAGCCTTCAGCCTGCGGGACGCCGCCGGCATGACCGAATTCGCCATGGCCCGTCCGTTATTTTTTCTTTTGCTCAAGCTCTGGATGCCGCTGGGACATTCGG
>CAIUDS010000635.1 GCA_903897985.1 uncultured delta proteobacterium | reverse complement strand
CGACCGTCGCAAATCCACCATCCGGCGCGCTCATGAAATTTTCCGCGTCTTCTCCGACCGAAAGGACCGGTCCAATTCCGTTGAAAAATATGAAGCGCTCGCCATCGCGAAATTCAAGGCCGTTCCGCCATATGGATTCCAATGCCGTCTGATTGGAGAAGATGGATCAATCCACATAGACCTTTTTCTTCGAAAGCTGCTTGCTCTGGTCGCCTCCAGAAACTCGGATCATTATTATTTTAGCGGTGAAAAGATCGAGAAGTTCTGATCAAGTTCAAATTTATACTTGTGCTTTTCTTTCAAAAGCCAAGCGGGCCAAAACCAGGCTCAAGGCTGCGTAGGAACGGGCGGCGTCGAAGCCGCGTTAGGGAAATTTTTTATGGGAGGCTGGAGGGCAACCATGACCGCGTCCAGAAAAGAACTGGTCAAATTTTGCGAAGACTATTTGCGCGTGAAGGACTTCGAGGACCACTGTGTGAACGGCTTGCAGGTGGAGGGCGCGGAGCAGGTGAGGAAAATTATCACGGGCGTGAGCCTGTCGCGGAAACTGATCGAGGCCGCGGTCCGGCGGGACGCGCAGATGCTCATGGTGCATCACGGCCTGTTCGAGAGCCAGGTCAAGAAGCCGCCGCGCCTGACCGGCTATCTCAAAGACCGGATGAAGTTATTGATGGCCCATGATTTGAACCTGTGCGGGTTCCACCTGCCGCTCGACGCTCACCCGGAAATCGGCAACAACATCAGCCTTTGTCGCTGGCTCGGGGTGGGGAAGGACCGCAAGAAATATGACATCGGGTTCATCGGCGAACTGAAACGCCCGATGTTGTTCAACGACTTTGTCGGCCTGGTCAATAGAAAACTGGGAGTGAAAGCCTATGCGCTCAATTCCGGTCCCGCAAAGGTAAAAAAGGTGGGCATCGTTTCCGGCGGGGCATCGTCCTGGTTCCCGGGCGCGGTCGCGGCCGGCGCGGACACCTACTTGTGCGGCGAAATCCAGGAGCCGGTGGTGAGGATGGCCGAGGAATTGAAAGCGAATTACATAAGCGCCGGCCATTACAACACCGAAAAACTCGGCATCCGGAACCTGGGCGAGCTGGTGGCAAGGAAGTTCAAGGTGGAAGTGGAGTTTGTGGATATCCCGTGCGAGATCTGATCCGTAGCGCTGCCGACGGACCGTCGCCGGCTACTTAAAAATGGAGGCGGGAAATGGATATATATGAGGAACTGAGACAGGTGCTGGATGCGCACCCGACCGGGGCGCCCCAATCCAAATATTTTGATGAGATCCTTCGGATGATGTTCACGCCGGAGGAAGCGGCGATTGCGGCGAAGATGTGTTTTTCGCCGCGCAGCGTCGAGCAGATCAGCGCGGCCACGGGCGTGGATGCGCAGGAGTTGGAAAAGAAACTCGAGGTCATGGCTGATAAGATGGCGATTTTCTCGACGGACAAGGACGGCAAAAGATTGTATGGCCTGATGCCGACCATCCCGGGGCTGTTCGAGTTCGCGTTCATGAAAGGCGCGGGCACGGCCGAGTTGAAGAAGCTGGGCAAGCTCTGGGAGGAATACCACCACGACGCGATGGGCGCGGTGTTCGGCTCGAGCAAAACGCCGCTGATGCGGGTGGTGGCGGTTCAAAAATCATTGAACGCCCAGAACCAGGCGCACCCTTATGAGGAAGTGGCGCATTTGATCAAGAACGCGGAGACCATCGCGCTTGCCGAGTGCGCCTGCCGGGTGAGCGTGGGCAAGTGCCACAAGCCGACCGATAACTGCCTGATCTTCGACTCGCCCGCCCGGTTCCTCATCTCGCGCGGATACGCGCGCGAGATTGACCAAGAACAGGCGATGGCGGTGCTCGACGCCGCGGAGGAAGCCGGCCTTGTCCACACCAGCAACAACTCGTCGGATCGGGCCAACATGATCTGCAACTGCTGCCCCTGCTGCTGCACGGTGTTGCGCGGCCGCACCCAGCTCGAACTGCCGCATGCCTTTGCCACCAGCGCGTTCCTCGCCGAGGTCCTCCCGGACAACTGCAACGGCTGCGGCATCTGCGCGGACGACCGTTGCCCGGTCAAGGCGATCACTATCCAGGACGACCTGGCTGTGATCGCCGAGGCGCGGTGCATCGGGTGCGGCCTGTGCGTTTCCGGCTGCCCGACCGGGACCATGGCCATGAAGAACCGCGTTGCGCCCTCGCACCCGGTCTGCCCGAGCAGCCGGGACTTGGGTATGAAGGTGTTGCAGGAAAAAGGCAAACTGGGAAAATTTCTGGAAATAATGAAACGCTGAAAACGCGGGTTTGTAGTCCAGTCCCCGCTTTTAGCAGGGTGTTGAAAATCTCGAATGGCCACAGTCATTCCCGCGAAGGCGGGAATCCAGGCCTGTCCCCGTGAAAACGGGGATCCAGGTTAATTCTGGATTCCCGGTCAAGCCGGGAATGACAGTAAGGGACACCGGAGGCATTTTTCAACACCTTGCGAGATTATCTTCTGGGATGAGCCGTCACTTGCCCGGCGAGAATAATTTCAAGTATTCGCCGTAGCCCGCTTTTTCCAAATCCTCTTTGGGAATGAAGCGCAGCGCCGCGGAGTTCATGCAATAGCGCAGCCCGGTGGGCGCCGGCCCGTCATTGAACACATGGCCCAGGTGCGAATCGCCGTGCTTGCTCCGCACCTCGGTGCGCGTCATGGACATGCTATTGTCTTCCTGCTCCACGACGTTGCCCGGCTCCAGGGGCCGCAAAAAGCTGGGCCAGCCCGTACCCGAATCGAACTTATCTCTGGAGCTG
>CAIUDS010000634.1 GCA_903897985.1 uncultured delta proteobacterium | reverse complement strand
CCCGGTTACATGATAAGCAAAATAAAGGTCCTGCTTGAGGCCCTGGTGCGATAGCACGATGAAAAGATCGGCTTGGCCCGCGAGGTCATTCTGGACGCGTCGGACTTCGCCCTCGGCTGGCAGGAATTTCAACTCGGAAACCGCTGACGGCTCAACCAGGCCCGGGGTCTTGGGGTTTGCCACCCCGATCACGCCGACCCGGACTTCTCCAATTTGAAAGATCGCATACTCTTGCGCAAAGGGTTTCGATTCGCGGTCCCTGATGTTGCAGGCGATGAGCGGGAACTTGGCAATCTCCTGATACCTTTTTGCCTGTTCCGCACCGAGATCGAATTCGTGGTTGCCGAAAGTCGCGGCGTCATAACCGGCCGCGTTCATCACCCGGAACACCGACTCGCCTCGAGTCTCGGTCCCGAACGCGGTCCCGACCGCCATGTCCCCGGCATCGAGCAGGATGGTGTGAGGATTTTCGGCCTTGGCCTGTTTCACCAGATACGCGATCCGCGCCAGTCCTCCCCGCCCATTCCGGTCGGACTCGAGATGCGTGCCCAGGTCGTTGGTGAAGAAGACGGTGAATTGCGGCCGGCCGGGATTGTGGCAGCCGACCAGCGCGAGCACGAACAGGGCCGCAAGCGCGGCCCTGAACATGGATTTTTTTCTCATATCCTATTCAAGTATCTTCAGCGCCCCGCTGATCCGCTTCAAACCCTCCTGGATATTTTTCATGGAGGTGGCGTAGGACAGGCGGATGAAACCCTCGGCGCCGAAGGCGCTGCCCATGACCACCGCGACCTTGGCCTCGTCGAGCAGATATGCGGAGAGCTCGGTGGAATCCTTGATTTCTTTTCCCTTGAAGCTCTTGCCCAAATAGGCGGAGATGTCCGGGAACACATAGAACGCCCCTTCGGGCTTGTAGCAGGTTACCCCCGGGAGGTCGGTGAGGGCTTGCACAATCCAGTCGCGTCTCGCGTTGAACTCCTTGATCATCTTCTGCATCTCGGCCTCGCCGCCGAGCAGCGCCGCGGTGGCGCCCTTCTGGGCGAAGGAGGTCGGGTTGGAGGTGCTCTGGCTCTGGATGGTGCTCATGGCCTTGACCACATCCTTGTCGCCGGCGGCATAGCCGATGCGCCAGCCGGTCATGGAGAAGGCCTTGCTCATGCCGTTGACCACGATGGTTTTTTTGTAGAGCTTGTCGCTGAAGGACGCGATGGACACATGCTGGAAACCGTCGTAGACGATCTTCTCGTAAATCTCGTCGGACACGACATAGAAATCGCCGGCTTCGAGCACCGCGGCGAGTTTCTTGAGATGTTCCGCGGGCACGCCGGCGCCGGTGGGGTTGCTGGGGCTGTTGATCACGACCAGTTTGGTCCTGGGGCTGAGCGCTTTTTCCAAATCCTTGGGGTCGGGCCGGAAGCCGTGCTTGGCGCTGGTCGGGACGATCACGGGCTTGGCCCTGGCGAGCAGGGCCATGTCCGGGTAGCTGACCCAGTAGGGCGCGAAGATCACCACCTCGTCACCGGGGTCGAGGATGGCTTGGAAGAGGTTGTAGAGCGAGTGCTTGGCGCCGCAGGACACGATGATCTGGGAGGTCTCGTATTTGAGGCCGTTGTCTTGCTCGTATTTTTTCGAGATCGCCTGCTTCAAGTCGTCGGTGCCGCTCTCGGGCGTGTATTTGGTAAAGCCCTCGTCCAGCGCCTTCTTGGCGGCGTCCTTGATGTGGACCGGCGTGTCAAAGTCCGGCTCGCCCGCGCCGAACCCGATCACATCCACGCCCTTGGCCTTGAGCGCCTTGGCCTTGGCGGTGACCGCCAAAGTCGGACTCGGCTTGACCAGACTTGCTCGCTGCGAAATTTTCATGGGCGACCTCCTCGAACGAAATTATTTATTGCGAAGTTTTTTCTGCAGTTCTTTCTCGACCAGCGGCGGGACCATGCCCTTGACCTTTCCGCCCATCATCACGATTTCCTTGATCAGGCTGGCGGCGAGGTGGGAATAGGTCCCCTCGGTCATGATGAACACGGTCTCGATCTTGGGCTTGAGCGCCCGGTTGGTGATGGCCATCTGGATTTCATATTCGAAGTCGGTGACATTGCGGAGCCCGCGCAGGATGATGTTGGTGCCCTTCTTCTCGACATAGTCCACCAGCAGCCCCCCGAACGACTCCGCGCTCGCCCCGGGGATGCCCTGCAATAATTTTTTCCAGATCGCCACCCGCTCGTCGGTGCTGAACAGGTATTTCTTGCTCGTGCTCTGCGACACCGCCACCACCACCTGGTCGAAAATCTGCGCGCCGCGCTGCACGATGTTGAGATGCCCGATGGTGGGCGGGTCAAACGACCCCGGATAAATCGCAACCGTCTTTTTCAACTTCCTGCCCCCTTTCACAAAATTTTTTCGGACGGCGCGGCCGGGTTTTGCGAAATTTTCTCCTCATAAAAACTCACCACGCTGTCCCCGTATTTCCTCCGGTCCTTCAGCTGCAACGCCCCGTAATGATCGCCCACTTGCTCGCGGGTGCTGGTCCGCGCCACCACGATCGCATCCTCGTTCAGGATGCCCGCCGACTCGAGTTGCGCCAGGGTCTTCCCGGCCAGGTCCTGGTCAAAGGGCGGGTCCACAAACACCAGATCGAAACGCGCGCCCTCCAGGGACAACTGGTTCAAGGCCGTGCTCACCCTTTTATTGATCACGCCGGCCTGGTCCGAACAGCCGAGCTTTGCCAAATTCGCCTTGATCAGCTCCGCCGACTTCCGGCTCTGGTCCACAAACAGCGCGCCCGGCGCGCCCCGGCTCAGCGCCTCGATCCCGAGCGCGCCCGAGCCCGCGAACAGGTCCAGCACCGCCCGGTCGGAAAGGTCCATCGGCAGGATGTCGAACACCGAGGTCTTGACCCGGCTGGTCGCGGGCCGGATTTTCCGGCCCGATTCCATTTTCAGCCGGGCTCCGCGATATTTGCCGCCCCGGACTTTCATTTTTCAAACACCTATTAAGACCATACTTTGTTTAAAAAGTAAAGCTCTTTTTTACCACCAAAACCCAAAGGGAGCACGGGGTCCCGCGCCAAGAATTTATTTCCGTTTTCTCGTTGCCGGCAGACCGCTTCTGCCGTAGTCATCCTCCAACCGCTCGATGTCATCTTCGCCGAAATAATTGCCCTGCTGGATTTCGATGAACACCAGTTTCTCCTTGCCGGGATTGGCGATGCGATGGCCGGCCTTGAGCGGGATGTCAATGGAATCGCCCGGGCGCAAACAATAATCCTTGCCTTCGCGGGTAACGATGGCCTGGCCCTGGACCACGAACCAGTGCTCGCGCCGGCGGAAATGCTTCTGGTAGCTCAGCCGCTGGCCGGGTTTCACCTCGATCCGTTTCACCTTCCAATGCGCGGTTTCCTCCAGCACCGAGTATTTGCCCCAAGGCCGCGTGTCGCTCCACGCGCAGCCGCAACCCGGCCCCGGTGCCGCGGCAATTTCCGCCTTGGTCCCCGGTTTTATTTTTTTCCTGCTCATGCCCGCTCCCGCAATTCTTTCTCAACCGGAGATGATAGCAAAAAGCCTTATCATGTAAAGCGGATTTTGAAAAGCGCCGCGGGACGATCGAGATGGCGCATCGCCGCGGTTTTTGTTAGAATCTATGACAGCTTTTAAGATGCACAAAAATTCGAGATTTTCCGGGCTGGGATCTTTTTGGCTATTCGGCCTGGGCCTGGCGGTCAGCCTCTGGGGACTCGAGGGCTTGATCGAATTTTGGATTTTGGCCCGAGTCTCCACGCTTTCCCATCTCAAATTCCTCGCGTTCCTGTCCGAAACCGTTTTTTATTATTCCCTGACCGGCGCCGGGCTGTTCCTGCTCTTCGGGCTGGCGGCCGTGGCCGCGGTTTCGCCGCGCCGGACCTGGCTCGATCATTTCAAGAATTTCCAACTGGTCATCGCCGCGGGCATCATCATCGGCCAGGAGCTTTACTTTTCCCGGCTGGCGAGTCTGCTGCCGGTGGCCGGGTGGACCTTGGATCCCAAGCTGCTGCTCCAGAATGCGCTCTGGATCGCATATTGCCTGTTGCTGTTCGCCGCCCTGATCTTCCTGGCCTGGGTCCTGAAAAAACGGCTGGGCGCCATGCCCCGGTTACTGGTCCTGAAAGGGATAATTCTCTCGCTCGCCGCGGTTTTCCTGCTTAACCTGGCCTTCTATCCCCTGGCCCGGCCCTGGCGCTGGCTGGAAGGCACGGGCGAATTTCACCGGCTCGGTCCCGGCCCCAATGTGCTTCTGATCACGCTGGACGCGCTGCGGCCCGACCATCTCCCGGTCTACGGCAATCAAAAGATTGAGACTCCCAATATCAGCCGGGTCGCGGCGGAAGGGGTGGTGTTCGAGAACGCCTATTCGCAGGCGAACTGGACCTTCGCCTCGATGGCGGCTACCTTCACTTCCCGATACCCGGACGCGATCTATCCCTGCCGGCCCTATTTGACCGGGTTTGAACCGGACTACAAGACCCTGGTCAAGAACCCCATGCCGGCGGAGTTGCTGGAAAAGGTGATCCGGTCGCTGGGGCCGGAAAACCTGACCCTGGCAAAAGTCCTGTATTCTTACAGCTACCGCACCGGCGCGGTCGTGTCCAACTGGTTCAATTCCAGCATCCTGGGAATCGCCCTGGGCTTTGAAGATTTCTCCGCGGCGGAGGAAATGGTCAGCCGGTTCGGGCCGGTCAAACGCTGTTTCCTTTACCAGATCCAGCTCCCGGACCTCATTTCCTTATACGCCCGCGTTTACGCGCTATACCTTCATTACGCCGTCAAGATCAATCCCACCAGCTCCATCTACATCAACCAGCGGGCCGAAAAATTTCTCAAAAGAAATCAAAACCAGAAATTTTTCCTCTGGCTCCATTACATGGAAACCCACAGCCCGTTCGGAGAAACCTGGGAGCCGACTCCGCCGGCCATGCCCGGTTACCACGGCCCGCTTCAGCCCGGGTTCAGCGATGTTTTCCGGGTGGCCGCGGGGGAGATTAGCCTGGACGCCGCGGACATAAAATATTTGAATTACCTTTACGACTATGACCTGGCTTATGCGGACTCGCAGCTGGGCAACCTGTTCCGGTTCCTGGAACAAAACCATTTGTGGGAGAACACCGTCATCATCATTAGCGCTGACCATGGCGAGCAATTGATGGAGCACGGCCGCCTGGGCCACGGTTTCAACATGTATCAGGAAGACCTTTGGGTTCCCCTGATCATCAAGCCGGCCGGGAAAACTTCCCCGCGGCGGATACGCGAGCCGGTCCAGCTTTTGGACCTGGCGCCCACTATCCTCGATCTGGCGGGCATCCCCATCCCGAAATCCTTTGCCGGCCGGAGCCTGAAGCCACTGCTCGAAGGCAAGGACGGCGCGGGCGACTCCTTCATTTACGGGGCCTGCAACCTGCTGGGCGAGCCGACTTTTTCGCTCCGGCAAAACGGCTACCTGCTGGTTTATTATTCGCTCACGGACCGGGCCGAGCTTTATGACCTGGCCCAGGATCCGGGAAACCAGAATGATCTTTCCGGAAAGTTTCCGGACCTTGCCCGGCAAATGCTCGGGCGGCTGAAAGCCGCGATCTCGGCGCATGCGGCGGAGCAGGAACAAAATCAAACCGGCACGAACCGGGTCAAACTCAAGCCGGAGGATGTGCAAAGGCTGCGCGCGCTCGGCTATGTAAAATAGCGGGATGGGCAAGGTTGCGGGGCGCGGGAAATTGGAGATAATTGAGGCATGAGGAATTCCGAATGACCAGGCCGTGCATGGCGAGAATATATCTGAACCGGCTGCGGCTCAATTACCAAAAAACCCGGGAGTTGGCCGGCGCGGGCGTGGAAATTTTTCCGGTGGTGAAGGCGGACGCTTACGGGCATAACGCGATCGCGTGCACCAAGGCGTTGTTGGCGGAAGGGGCCCGGACCTTTTGCGTGGCCTCGGCGGACGAGGCGCTCGAGATCATCGAGTCCGGGGTGAAGGCGCGCTTCCTGCTTTTGAGCGGGATGTTCCCGGGCGAGGAAAGCACGGTGGTCAGACACCGGCTGATCCCGGCGGTGAGCGAATTGGGGACCTGCGCGCGGCTGGACGCGGAGGCGCGGAGCCAGGGCCGGAAGGTGAGGGTCCATGTCAAGGTTGACACGGGCATGGGCCGGCTGGGCGTGAGCGCAGAGGGTTTCCCGCAATTCCTGGCCGAGCTTTCCCGGCTTTCGGGCATTGAAATCGAGGGTGTGCTCAGCCACCTTTCCTGCGCGGATTCCCATGCGCCCGAGTTCGAGCAAGGCAGCGCCGAGCAGATCCATGACTTTCAGCTGATCGTGAAAGCGCTCGCGCCGGGAAGGCCGGAACTCAAGTATTTTCATTTGGCCGGGTCCGCGGGCCTGATCAAATACCCGGCGGCCCGGTTCACTTCCGCCCGGCCCGGGCTCATGCTTTACGGGGCCGACCCGTTTTATCCGGAAGCGACCGGGGCGATCGAACTCTCGCCGGTGATGAGTTTCATGAGCAAAATCTGTCTGATTAAAACTTTGCCGGAAGGTTCCCGGATTTCCTATGGCGGAAAAAGCGCGCTTACCCGCAAGAGCCGGGTGGGGGTGGCGCCGCTGGGATACGCGGACGGCTTGCCCCGCTCGACCCCGCCGGGATACGGTTTCCTGGTTCGGGGCAAACCCGCGGCTTTGTTGGGAGTGGTCACCATGGACTTGATCATGGTGGACCTGACCGACATCCCGGAGGCCGAAGCCGGCGACGAACTCCTGATCTTCGGCCGGGAACCATCGGGGGAAGGCCGGGTGGAAAAACTGGCCTCGGCCGGCCGCACCATCAGCTACGAGATTTTCACCCGGCTCGGCAAAAGGGTTAACAAGGAATTTTTGACTTCGGAATAGAGGCTGGGACCGCCGCTGGAATTACGGGCTTAGTCTTCGATCTTGATCGCCTCCACCGGACAATCTTCCGCGGCTTGGCGGGCGCTCTCTTCCTGGTTAGCCGGGATGACCTTCACCTTCACAACCGCGTAATCCCCGGACATCTCATACACATCCGGACAGGTATCCACGCACAACTCGCAAGCGGTACACAACTCTTGATCTATGGTTGCCTTCATCAAACACCTCCTGGAAAATTTGTAGCAAAGAAAATAGCCCAAGTCTTTTTGCTTGTCAAGACCGGGGCGCGCCGAGGCCCCAACCGCGTTCCTTTTCCCGTTTCGTCCTTTCATGTTATATTAAAATATATGAAAGTGGCATTGGTGTTCCCCCGGCTCGAGAACCAGGTGCACGGGATGTGGCCGCCGCTCGGGCTGTGCAGCCTGGCCACCGTGCTCCGGGACGCGGGGGAGCAGCCTCAAGTTTTCGACTCCAGTTTCGACCCGAGCCTGGACCGGGTGAGGGGGGCGCTACGCGCCTTCGCGCCGGACCTGATCGGGATTTACACCCTGACCGATTTTTTCCGGTCGGCCCGGGAACTGGTTGAATTCGGGAAGGGGCTCGGGGCCAAAACCGTTCTGGGCGCGGCGCATCCGACCATCATGCCGGAGCAGACCCTGAAGGAAATCCCCGGGCTGGATTTTATTGTCCGGGGCGAGGGCGAAAAAGTCATTCTGGAGCTGGTCAACGCGCTCAAGAGCGGCGGGGACCTTTCCCGGATCCCCGCGCTGGGATACCGCCGAGGGGGCGAGCTCGTTTTGAACCCGATGCCGGAGGACCAGCTGAACCTGGACCATTTGCCGATCCCGGACCGGGATTTGCTGGAAAAATTTCCGCGCTACCTCAAGAACCGCGCGCTCAATCTCCACATCAGCCGGGGCTGTCCGTTCTCGTGCTCGTTCTGCCAGCCGACTTTGCGGCTCATGTTCGGCAAAAAATTGCGATACCGCTCGCCGGCGCTGGTGGCCGAGGAACTTCAGCTGCTTCATCAAAAATATGACATCCGCGAATTCTTCTTCCATGATGACATTTTCACGGTGAACAAGAAGTGGCTTTCGGAGCTGGTGGAAAAAATTCATGCGGCCGGATTGCGGGACGGCTTCCGCTATGTGGTGAACAGCCGGGTGGACACCTTTGACGAGGAAGTCGCAAGACTGTTGAAGGAGATGGGGGTCTATTATGTGCTGTTCGGTCTGGAGAGCGGGAGCCAGGCGGTGCTGGACGCGATGAACAAGGGGACCACCGTGGACCAGGCCTATGCCGCGTTCGAGTTGTGCCGGAAATTCGGGTTCCGCACCCATGCCTATATTATCCTGGCCGGGCCGGGCGAGACCAAAGACACCCTGGGCCGGACCGAGAAGATGATCTCCGAGCTTAAGCCCGACACCGTCCACATCAGCCTGTGCACGCCCCTGCCCGGGACCGACCTGGCCAAAGACGCCGCGGCCAAGGGTCTGGCCGGAGTCCATGACTACTCCGACATGGATTACTATCTGAAGCGCACCAGTTCCGGCCAGCTCCCGCTCATGCTCAAGGACCTGAGCTACGAGGAAGTGCTCGATGCGCGCGCGCGCATCCTCCATCGGCGGCGTTGGTTCGTTTTCCATGACAACTTGAAAAACCTGGTCAAGGATTTTCT
>CAIUDS010000633.1 GCA_903897985.1 uncultured delta proteobacterium | reverse complement strand
GGTGAGGGCATCGAGGACCAGGATCCGCCAGTCCGGATGGTTGCGGAAAATGTGCCGCACAAAACCGCTGCCGATAAAACCCGCGCCGCCGGTCACCAATATCGTTTTTGCCATAACACCCTCCTCTTGCTCATGATAGGAAATATTCTATCCTACCCCGGCGGATTTTCAAACGCTCCCGCGGCCCGAAGAGATTTTTCAAGCCGGGATGAATTTGGCGCGCGGGAGCAGGAACTGGAGCAATTCGATTTCCTCGCGCGAGCGTTTCTTGATGTAAGTGCGGGCAGCCACATCGAAATAGGTCACGCCCGGACGGTCCTGGGAGCCGCCCGCGCCGCATTCAATGCGGTCCCGGTCCAGCTTGGGGTTGGCGCCGAAAAATTCGGTCATCCGCGCCCGCATATACGCCAGCTTCTCCTCGACCGCAACCTCCCGGAACTGGGGCCCGACCTTGGCCGTGATGTCCGAGGCCGGCGCCCCGGCATAGACATGATTATATTCCATGTCGCGGGTCACCACGCTCCCGACCATGGCCATGCTCTTGTCTTGGGCGACGATGGGCGAGACCACGCAATGTCCCACAAACCAGACATCATTGCCGATCCGGCTGGCCTTGGCCGAATCGAAGCGGCAGCCCTCCATGACATCGCCGTAGAGGATGTGCGACCAGAGCTGGCTCATGGCGCCGATGCCGACATTGTTGCCGAGGCTCAAGTTGCCCATCGCATCCAACACACTGTTTTGTCCCACCCAGGCATTATATCCAATTGCACAGACCCCCTTGCCGTAAACCAACAGTCCGTTATGCAGCTTGGAGTAGTCCAGCACCTTGAATTGGGGGGAAATGATGCGGGAATCCGACCCCAGATATACATTGTCGCCGATCTCCACGCGCTGAAGCGGTTGGTCCGGAGAGCCGATGGAGATATTCTCTCCAAACACCACCTGGTCGCCCAAAATGACCTCCCGGGCGAAGATGCAGGCCCGGATTTCCTCGGGGTGGGTAAGCAGTTTGCTCATGTTTGATTGCCCTTGCGCACAACTTGCCGGATCAGGTAATCGGGCCGGCGGCGGGTTTCGATATGGACGCGGGCGAGGTATTCACCGATGATGCCAAGGAACAACATCTGCACGCCGCCGAAAAAGACGATGGCGGCGAACAGGCTGGCGTATCCGGCCACGGTAACCTGGAGCAGGAATTTCTGGATGATGACTCGGCCCCCCAAGATCAGGCCGAGGAAAGACACGCCAAAGCCGATCCAGCTCATCAACCGGAGCGGGTATTCGCTGAAGCTGACGGTCATGGTGACCAGGAGCAGGAACAGTTTTTTGAAGGAATATTTGGTGGACCCGGAATGACGCGCCGAATGCGCGACCTCCACGGTTGAGCCCTTGGCGCCCAACCAGGTGAACAGCCCGGTGAAGAACTTGTTCCGCTCCGGACACGAATTGAAAGCGTCCACAAACGGCCGCCGGATCGCCAAAAACGCGCTGATGTTGCCCTGGGTGCCGAGCAATTTTTTGAGGATCCCTTCGGCCGAGTCGGTGTGGATGTTGCCGATGGTCAGCCGCTCCGAATCGGTCGCGTATCCGCAACAAGGCTTGACGCTTCCGTCCGGAAGCACGTACAAGACGTGGCCCGGACCCTGGCAGTAGTCCTCGTTGAACCACTTTTTTCCCCAGGGATCGACCAAACCGCCGGCTTTTCCCACGGGGACGATGTCGATCATGATCAGAGGCAAAAGCAGGAACTCGGCCTTGATGAAGCGCCGGCCGTAGCGCGTCACGATTTTCGCTCCCAGGACCCGGGCCAGCGCGCGGAGCCGGGCCGCCGTGGCCCGGTCGCGGGCGCCTCGGATGGCCACGATCTGGGCGATGTCCGGCCGGTCCCAGATCCCGGCCGCGGTCTGGAGAAAGAGCGCCACTTTAAACAAATCACCTTCGTGGAACGCGTCGACGCTGACGCCGAACGTCCCGTCATATTCCGCTTCGCGCAGCTTCTCCAGGGTGCGGCGGAGCTGGGTCGGCGTTTTGAACCAAACTGCGTTCGT
>CAIUDS010000632.1 GCA_903897985.1 uncultured delta proteobacterium | reverse complement strand
GCCCAGTCAAATTCCTTCTGGTTCATGGCGAAAATATGGAACGCCTCCCACCGCGACTCAAAATAGCTGAAAAGCGTCGTGGCCAACGCGTTCAATTTGCCCTTGGCCCCCTCCGCCTTTTCCATCGCCGGCCGGACCTGACGCCCGATCTCTTCGATCTCCTCGTTGAACAGGGTGTAAAACAAATCCTCCTTGTTCTTGAAAAAGCCATACAACGACCCGATGCTGAACTCCGCGGCCTTGGCGATTTCATTCATCGAGGTCTGGTGATAACCCTTCTCCGAAAAAAGCTTGAGCGCAGCCGCGAGAATTTCCTGGCGCCGGGACTTGAACTCCCGCTGTTTGCGGCCCTGGCTTTTCACCGGTTCCTTTTTTTGCAGCATTTTGAACCCCTGTTCGGAATTTAGAATCTAGGTTCAAATATAGACGATCCTTCCTCGCTTGTCAAGCAAAAAATGAAAATCCTGGGTGCAGGGACTGGCCCCTGCGGTCTGCAGTCGGAGGTCTATAGTCAGTGTTCCGGGTTCGGTGTTCGGTGGTCAGTAATTGCCCAACCCCTAACCCCCAACCCCCAAAGCCTAATTAACCATTGACCGCTTCTGACACCACAAGCCGCTATAATCACCTGCATGGCAAAGGCAGAAAAATTGGCGACAGCAGCCCCAATCCTTCGTCTTGTCCACCGAAGTTTTAACGAAGGTCGGAAGCTCCGAAGGAGCGTAGTAGGAACCCGTTCTTCGTAGCTCCGAAGGAGCGTAGTAGGAACCTGTCCGCCATAGTCCCGCCCTAAAGCGGGACGAAGGTGGATAAAGTCCTTCGTAGCTCCGTACTCGGAGCGAAGTAGGATGACCGCTTATGACACTACGACCGGTTATAATGGAATTGACTTTGATAGGCGGATGGGAATAGAATTTGGGAAGAAAAGAAATTAACAGTGAGAGGAAGAAGGGGATGGCAGGAAAGAAGAAGCGGCCGATCGAGCAGTATGAGCACAAGGAATCGCAACGGCTGAACAACCCGCCGGTCGGGCTGGTGGACGCCAAGAACGATCCGGAGTCCGGCAGGAAGGCCTATCAATATGACCCGCACCTGGACCCGCAATTGGTCTGGGCCGGAAAGGCCGAACGCAATTCCTTTGAAGTCCCAACCGTGTCCCTCCATGTCCACGAGCGGATAGAACCTCGGACCATCATTGAAGCAGCCAGAAAAAAGAACGGGACCCCGCAAGGAAGCCTGTTTTCCATGCTGGATACCGCCCCGATCCGGGACGCCATCGAGTTCTACCAGCACGCGCAAAACTGGTCCAACCGCCTGATCGCGGGAGATTCCCTTTTAGTCATGAATAGCCTGCTGGAAAAAGAAGGATTGGCCGGCCAGGTCCAGATGATCTATATTGACCCGCCCTATGGCATCAAATACGGGTCCAACTTCCAGCCTTTTGTGAACAAGCGCGATGTCAAGGACGGCAAAGACGAAGACCTCACGGCGGAACCGGAAACCATCAAAGCCTTCCGCGATACCTGGGAACTCGGAATCCATTCCTACCTCACCTATATGAGAGACCGGCTCCTGCTCGCCAAAGAACTCCTTTCCGAATCCGGCTCCATCTTCGTCCAAATCTCGAATGAAAATTTGCATCATTTAAAAGAGATAATGGATGAAAGTTTTGGTAATGCTAATTTTGTAAGCATTATTCCTTTTGTGACAACGAGCAGTCAAACTTCCAAATTATTGTCAACAGTTTGTGATTTTATTGTTTGGTACTCTAAATCAATAGGGAGCATTAAATATAGGCAGTTATTTTCAGAAAAAGAATTGGGTGGGGAAGGGAGTTCAAAATATAACAGGGTGATCCTCAAAAATGGACAGATAAAATCTTTAAACGATGTCCAAGAAGAAAATAACGAAGAGATTCCTAAAGGCTCAAGAGTATTCAGAATTGATACTATAACATCTCAAAGCGGAGGAAATGATAGCAATTTTGAAGTAGAATTTAAGGGCAATAAATATAGGCCCAGAAGTGGTTATTGGAAAACAAACAGAGATGGGTTTAAAAATTTAATAGCGAAAAATCGAATTGCGATCGAGGGAACTTCTCTTGGCTATATCAGGTATATAGATGATTTTCCCGCTTTTCCAATAGCTAATGTCTGGACTGATTTTGCCAGTGTTCAAAGCAGGGCAGACCCAAAAGTATATGTAGTGCAAACAGCCACGAAAACTATCCAACGTTGCATGCTAATGTCCACTGATCCAGGCGATTTAGTCCTCGACCCCACTTGCGGGAGCGGGACCACGGCTTATGTTGCGGAACAATGGGGTAGAAGGTGGATTACCTGCGATACCTCGCGAGTCTCAATTACCCTTGCCAAGCAGCGCATTATGACCGCTAATTATAACTATTATGAATTGGCTCATCCGAAGGAAGGGATATCTTCGGGATTCAAATACAAGACCGTTCCGCACATCACGCTCAAATCAATAGCCAATAATGAGCCTCCGGGCCAGGAAACGCTGTATGACCAGCCTTCTGCTGACAATTCCAAGGCGCGGGTAACCGGCCCATTCACGGTGGAAGCGGTACCCAGCCCGGTAGTAAAAGGGATTGGCGAGGTCACGGCACCCCGTGCCGCCGACTTGTCCATAAGTCGCTCGGGAGAAACCCTGCGGCAGACGGAATGGAAGGACGAGTTATACCGGAGCGGGATTCGGGCAAAGGGCGGGAAGCGGATGGAATTCACGAGGGTGGAAACGATGTCGGGCACCAGGTGGCTGCATTGCGACGCGGAGACCAAAGAGGGGGAGCGCGCGGTGATTTCGTTCGGGCCGGTTGACGCGCCGCTGGAGCAGAAGCAGGTTGAGCGGGCGATCGAGGAGAGCAAAAAGCTGGTCCCGAAACCGAAGATTGTGGCTTTTGCCGCGTTCCATTTTGACCCGGAGGCGGCCAAGGACATTGACGAAACCATTTGGCCGGGCATGACTTTGCTCAAGGTCCAGATGAACACGGATTTATTGACCGAGGACTTGAAGAAGAAACGGAGCAGCAATGAAAGTTTCTGGCTCATAGGGCAACCGGATATTGTGGTTAAAAAGTTGAAGGATAAAGAGCATAAGGACGAATACCAGGTTGAGGTTTTGGGGTTTGACTACTACAACCCGAAAACGGGGACTCTGGAGTCCGGGGGCAAGGACAAGATTGCGATGTGGCTGCTGGACACGGATTATGACGGGAGAAGCTTGTATCCGCGGCAGGTGTTCTTCCCCATGGCCGGGGAGAATGAGGGCTGGGCAAGGCTGGCCAGGAATTTGAAGGCGGAGATAGACGAGGACTTGATCGAGGCCTATAGGGGAACTTTAAGCCTGCCCTTCCCGGCGGGGGAACATAAACGGGTTGCGGTCAAGATCGTGGATGACCGGGGGATCGAGAGTTTGAGGATTATTGATCTGGAATAATCTTGAAATCGCAATTTGCGAGATCAAGATGGGAGGTTCTGAAGGAAAATTTGCGGTCGCAAATTGCGACCGCAAATCCAGGAGGATTTGAGAATGGCTGGCAAAGGTCAAATCGTGGCGGTGAAACGGATTGAGAGCTTGATTTTATCCATCCGCGGACAACGGGTGATGCTGGACGCTGATCTTGCGGATATTTACGGAGTCCCCACCCGGACGCTAAATCAAGCGGTCAAGCGCAACCTGCAGAGATTTCCTCAGGATTTTATGTTTCAGCTCACCCCAAAAGAGAAGCAGGAGGTGATCACAAATTGTGATCACCTCGCGCCCCTGAAATTTTCGCCAAGTATGCCCTATGCCTTCACCGAGCACGGCGCGATCATGGCCGCCAACATGCTGAATTCCGAGACCGCGGTGGACATGAGCGTGTATGTGGTCCGGGCGTTTGTTCGGATCAAGGAATTCCTTGCCACCCACAAGGAACTGGCCATCAAGTTTGCGGAGTTGGAGCAGAAACTCGCCTCCCATGACCGCCAGATCCTGGAAATCATCCAGGTCATCAAGGAGTTGATGGCGCCTCCGGCCCGCGAGCCGAAAAAGATCGGGTTCGCCTTGGAGAAAAGCAAAAAGTCATGAGCAAAAAGATAGACAAGCTGATTATCAATTCCCCCTTTACCGAGCCGAGCCATTACTGGAAATATAACCCGGAGAGCCGGGACTTTACACAAATGGAAGGGAGAAGGCCCGCGGGATATGTAATCGCGTCGGAAGTGAGCAAAAGCTTTGACGATCCGGGGATTTTTATGCCCATCCCGCTGGTGAATAAAATCCGGCCGCGGGTAAAGGAATGGCGCGAAAATAATTATCATGGCGTCAGCGGGATCACCCGGCAACTTTTGGAGCACTGGAACGACAAGACTATCCGGGAGTACCAGCGGTTTTTCTTTTGTCAGTTGGAAGCGATCGAGACTTTGATCTGGCTGACCGAGGCGCCGGAGTCGGAGCGGAGCGGGATTGTCATTCCAAGCGACGGCGGCGAATTTGTCCGGCAATGCTGCAAGATGGCGACCGGGACGGGCAAGACCGTGGTGATGGCCATGGCGATCGCCTGGCAGATTTTGAATAAAGTTACCTATCCCCAGGACCCCAGGTTTTCCAAGAATATCTTTGTGGTCGCTCCGGGCCTAACCGTCAAGAGTCGGCTCCAGGTTTTGCTCCCGGGCCGCGAGGGTAATTATTACGATGAATTCAATGTCGTTCCCGCCGGGCTGAAGGAAAAACTGCGCCTGGGAAAAGTCCTGGTCCGGAACTGGCATATCCTGAACTGGGACAGCGAGGCGCGGCTGAAACGGAGAAGGTCGGTTGACAAACGCGGCGCGGTGAGCGACGAGGCGTATGTCCGGGAAGTGCTGGGGGACATGGCGGGCGCGAAAAACATTCTGGTGATCAATGACGAGGCCCACCACGCCTGGCGGGTGAATCTGAAGGCAGAAGGCAAGGACTTGCGCTCGCGCGAACTCAAGGAGAGTGTGCAGGAAGCCACGATCTGGATCGGCGGATTGGACCGGATTCATAAAGCGCGCCGGATTATGAAGTGTCTGGATTTCAGCGCCACGCCGTTTGCGCCTTCGGGGAAAAAGGCCAGCGAAGAAGCGCTTTACGGATGGATCGTGTCGGACTTCGGTCTGAACGATTCGATTGAATCAGGCCTGGTCAAGACCCCGAGGGTGGTGATCCGGGATGATGCGGTGCCGGACGCCTCGACCTATAAATCCAAACTTTACCATATTTATGAATATGTCAAGACGGATCTTAACCACAAGGCGGAAGAACATGCGCCGTTGCCGGATTTGGTCTTAAACGCATATTTGCTTTTGGGCACGGACTGGAAAGCAACTGCCAAGTCTTGGAAAAAAGAGGGGCACCAAGTGCCCCCGGTGATGATCTCGGTGGTGAACCGGACCGAGACCGCGGCGCGGGTTAAATATGCGTTTGATCACAAGAACATCCTGATCGAGGAGTTATGCGATCCGGCGAGGATGTTGCACATAGATTCCAAGGTCTTGGAGCAAGCCGAGGAGCGGGAAGAATTCCTGGAAGAAGGCGCGGAACCGGAAGCGGAAAACGGGGAAGAGGAAAAGCTGGAAAAGAAATTGAGCAAGAAGGATTTGGCCGAGGACTTGCGGAAAAAGGTTGATACCGTGGGAAAGCTCGGAGAGAAGGGCGAACAAATCCAGAATGTGATCTCGGTCGGGATGCTCTCGGAAGGATGGGACGCCAAGACCGTGACTCATATCATGGGCTTGCGAGCCTTTACCAGCCAGCTTTTGTGCGAACAGGTGGTGGGCCGGGGGTTGAGAAGGACCAGTTATGAAATCAGCGAAATGAGCGGGGGACTCTTTGACGCCGAATATGTCAATATTTTCGGGGTGCCTTTTACCTTCCTGCCTCATGAAAGCCCGGTGGATGTGATCCCGCTTCCGCCCAAGCCGAAGACTCAAATCATGCCGTCTCCGGAAAAAATCGAATACGAGATCAAATGGCCGAATGTGGTGAGGATTGAATATGTTTACAAGACACTTTTAAAGCTGGACTTGGAAAAGGTTCAGTCGCTCACGCTCAATGCCAGCGACGCGGCCCAACTTGCGCAACTGGCCCCGATTATCGAGGGCAAGCCGGATGTGAGCAAGATCATGGAAATAGACCTGCAAAAGTTGGCCAACGAATTTCGATTGCAAAAGATCATCTTCAAGGCGTCGGTGGAAATCTTCGACCAGATGAAGCCGACCTGGACCGGGAACAAGGATTATCTGCTGGCGCAGTTGTTCGGATTGGTGGAAAGGTTTTTGGATTCAGATAAAATCATGATCCTGCCGGGCCTGTTCAGCCGGGAGGACCTGCGGCGGCGGATCGTGCTGGCGCTCAATATGAGCCGCATTGTCCGCCATATCTGGGAGGCGATCCGGCAGGAAAACAGCGAGGTAATCACTCCGATTTTTGACACGGCCAAACCGATCCGGAGCACCCGCGATATGAACACCTGGTACACAGGCAGACCGGTGGCCCCGGCCAACCGGAGCCATATCAATTTCTGCGTTTATGACAGCGCCTGGGAATCATGCGAGTCTTTCCATATCGAGCGGAGTCAAAAGGTTTCGGCCTGGGTGAAGAATGACCACCTCGGTTTTGAAATCCCCTATATCTACAAAGGGGAACGGAAAAATTATCGGCCGGATTTTATTTTGAGAATGGCCGATGGGACTTTTCTGGTCATCGAAACAAAGGGCCAGGAAACCGATCAGGACAAAACTAAACGCGCATTCTTGGAGGAATGGATCAAGGCGGTCAATGAGCACGGCGGGTTTGGCAAATGGAGATTTGCCCTATCGAGACACCCCAGCGATATCCAAGATATACTTTAAATTTCATTTTTCCGCATATCATAACTGCATACTTGTTTGGCCTAGCCAAACAAAAGTGCAATTTTTGCATAGGTTTGTAATCCGCTGATAAATAAGAGGAAAAAATATTTTTGAAGAATTTGTTTGGCGTAGGTTGACAAATGTGTTCCAAGGGTGAAGGGGTGAAAGGTTGAAAGTTGAAAGGAAAATCAACAGGTTACACCTGTTTTCGGGGCTAAAAACCTATGTAACATTTTTCCTATATAT
>CAIUDS010000631.1 GCA_903897985.1 uncultured delta proteobacterium | reverse complement strand
TGGCTCATGACCGAGCCGCCGCGCTGAGAGGCGCCGTAGGTCTCGCCGATGGCGACATGGAGTCCCTTCTTGATTCCGGCCGCGGCCACGAGTTGGGAGGCGAGGATATTGCCCTGGCCGCCGACTCCGCAGATGATCAGGTTAATCAGGTCTGGGTTCATGGGTTCTCCTGCTTAAAAGCGATCGAGGTCAAGATTTTGAGCAATTGCTCCGCGGTATCCAGGTATTGCCGGAATTGCTTCGAGTCAGGCATTTGCATTTCCTCCATGGGATACCGCGCTTCGATATAGAACGGTTCAAACTTTCTGACAAAATCGCGGTATGGTTCGAGGCTGGGCGCGAATTCGGGATAGAATTGAAGGAGTTTTTTCAAGAGATATCCCAAGCCATGTTCCTTGATTAACTCCCCTTCGGGATGGGAGATGATGCACCCCTTGATCGCCAACTCGAGCGATTGCTGAATCCAGAACCCCGCGGCCTCCAGATCGTTTTGGCCGAGCTGGTTTTTGGCTCTCCCCATATGCTTCCTGCTTTTCTCAAACCACAGGGTTGGCTTTCGAGAATCTCTCCTACCCATGCAATCTCTTCCCGTCTTCCAAAATTTTTTCGATGAAGTAGTTGCCCTTTTTGAGGTTCCGGCTGATTTCGCGGGGAGTCATCACCAGGATGTCCATCGGCTGCTCCATGATCAGTTCGTCCAGCAGCCGGGAAACCTCGACATACCGGTCAACAAAATTCTTTTGAGTCCGCTTGATGACCAACAAATCAATATCGCTTTCCTTTCCGGGCTTGCCCCAGGCGTGCGAGCCGAACAGGATGATGCGCTGGGGATGGTAATTCTTGACCAGCCGCGCGGTGATCTGTTTGATCAGTTTTTGGGAATGCGGGCTCATGTTTTCGCCGCCTTCTTTTTCGGGGGCTTTTCCAGTTGGATCGCGCCCTTGGGGCAGATGGTGGCGCAGACGCCGCAGCGGGTGCAGACCACCTCGTCAATCGTGGCGCGCTGTTTCTGGGCGTCCCAGATCAGGCCCGGGCATCCGAACACCCTCGAGCACAGGCGGTTGCATCCGCACTCGTCGCCGAGGCAGAGTTCCGAGTCAATGAAAACCCTCGGCTTATCCTCTTTTCGTTCTCTGCCTTCAATAAGAGCGCATTTATGGCGGAAGATCAGGACCCGGAACTGGTCGGACTCGAGGGCGTCATCGAGCAATTGCACGGCGCGGTCGAACTCGAAGGGGGTCCACCGCGGAGGTGTGGATGCCCATGCCTTCGCAGACTTTTTCGATCATGACGGGCTCGACCGATTCGCCGAGCGCGTTCTTGCCGGTGCCGGGATGGGGCTGGAACCCGGTCATGGCGGTGCCGGAATTATCGAGCACGATGAAGACCATCTTGGCCTGGTTGTAGCGGGCATTGACCAGGCCGGGCAGGCAGGAATGATAGAAGGTGGAGTCGCCGGCGATGGCGATGACGGGCTGGTGGAAACCCGGGAGGTTGCCGAGACCATTGGAGAAGCCGATGGCGGCGCCCATGCACTGGAGGGTGCGGGAGAGGTTGTAGCCGGTCTTGGATACGCCCATGGAGTAGCAGCCGATGTCTCCGATCAACACGCCCTCGCGGTCGTCTTCCTTCAGCGCGGTCTTGATCACCCAAAAGCTCGCGCGGTGCGGACAGCCGGCGCAAAACGCCCACTCGCGGCCGGGCAGTTTCCACTCGACCGCCAGCTTCTCCGCGGCCAGGAATTTTTCGCTGCGCGGATGCCGCTTCGCTCCGAGGATCGCGGCGAGCGAGTCGTAGATAATGTCCGGGCTCATCTCGCCGATGCCGGCTCCGCGCGCGCCCTTGATGTGGCCGCCGCGCTTGCCGTAGATTTTCGGGACGGGGATGCCGTTGAGCACGGCGCCGGCCATGACCACCTTGAGGTTGTCTTCGAGGAACGGGTCCACTTCCTCGAACACCAGGACCTGCTTGGCCTTGGCAAGGTGGCTGATGACGAACTGCTCTGGGATGGGCCAGGACGCGCCGATTTTGAGCACGCCGGTCTGGTCGTCCAACCCGAGGGCGTGCACGGCTTCGAGCGCATAGGCGGCGCTGGGCCCGGAGGCCGCGATCACGGTCTCGGCGTTTTCGGGACCGAGGAATTGATTGAAGGGGGATTTTTCGAATTCGGCCTTGACCTGGTTGACGCGCATATGGAGGAGCGGATGGAGGAGCGGGTGGCCGATGAAGCGGTCGAGGAACCCCATGGCCGGCTTGCGGGTGCGGGCCGGGAGCTCGCCGAGTTTGACATCGCCGCGCGCGTGCGAGATGCGGGTGACGGAGCGGATGATTACCGGGAGCTTGACGCGCTCGGAAAGCTCGAAGGCATATTTGACCATGGCCTTGGCTTCCTCCGGCGTGCTCGGCTCGAGCAGGGGCAGCTCCGCCATTTTGGCATGGAGCCTCGAGTCCATCTCGTTGGTGCTCGAGTGCCCGCCGGGATCGTCGGCCACGACCAGGACCACTCCGCCCTTGGTTCCGGAGAGGTTGATGGTGTTGAGCACATCGCAGACCACATTCAGGCCGTTCTGCTTCATCGAGGTGATCGAGCGCAAGCCGGCGAAGCTCGCGCCGCAGCAGGCCTCGAACGCGACCTTCTCGTTCACCGACCATTCGGCGTGGTGGCCGAAAAGCTTTGACGCCTGCGCCAGGGTCTCCTGGATCTCGCTCGAGGGCGAGCCGGGGTAGGATGCGCTGAAGTCCACGCCCGCTTCGAGCGCGCCGCGGGCAATGGCCTCGTTGCCCATCATCAGGATCACCTTGCCGCTCTCCTTGGAAAACACCGGGTTCATTTCTTAACTCCCATCGGCTTGGCCGCCGAAATCCATTCCTTTTCCTTGTCGCTCAACACCAGGTAGTCGCGCGATTTCTTCTCGGTAAAGAGCGCGTTCACCACCCGCTGCTTCTTGCCCAAGGCCGCATTGCGCAAAAGCCGCTCACGCTCCGGGGGGAAATTCCTCGAGCTTGAGCGCCCGGCCTGATTTCGCCTTTTCCACCAGCTTTTTGCCCCGGTCGGTCCGCACGATCAGGGTGTTCCAGTCGTCCTTCCACTCGGTGCTGCCCACGCTCAGGTCCGCGAGCTCGGAAGTGAAATCGTAACATAGATCACAAGTCGCCCGGCGCAGGCCCTTGATCGGCTCGAAGTCCAATTCCTTTTTGCCCCGTTCGGTATAGACCACGAAGCGGTTGTAGGGGATGTCGAATTTCTTCGCGGTCTTTACATCCATCTGCCCGGCGAGATGCGAATAAATTTTCCGATAGTCGAGCGCCCACATGCAGAACAGCCCGATCACCAGGGCCACCCGCTCGGAAATCCACGGCTCCACAATCATCCTCTTGCGTAGCGCCTCCACCTGGCAGCCTCTCCCCACCACGGCCAGCTTCTTGCACTGCTTCAACGAGCTGTCCAAAATTTTCAGGCTCGGCGCCGAGGTGTATTTGCTGCTGGCGCAGGCCAGGATCTGCTCCCGGGTGGTTGCGAGTACGGGTTCGGGCAGGAGCGAGTAATCGCTTGAGTAGCCGGTGAGGATGGCGCCGTCAATGATCTTTTTGTCGAGCGCATAACTGAGCAGGCCGGTCACGGCGCCGCCGTATTGGGCCTTGCCGCGGATGGACTTGCTGGCGGACTGCGCCAGATAGATCGCCTGGTGGGTCCCGAGCACAAAGTCCTCGCGCGGCTTGCCAAAGACCTTTTGGTTCAAGTCCTCGAGGTCGAGCTTGGCGCGCGGGCAGATTTCGTAGCAGCGGCCCTCGGTCTTGCCGCACGGCTCGAACAGCACCACTTTTTCCTTGCGGACATGGAAATACGGGCAGAGCCCGAGGCACGCGCCGCACCCGGCGCACAGCCCCGCTTTCAGGATTTCCAGCTCCAGCTCCGCCGGACCTTTGTGCAAACTTAATGAATAAGCCACTTTCAACTCCTTTAATGCCGCTACTCTCTGAGTTTAGTAAAGTTATGGTCTGCGGTCAAATCTTTCATGATTTCCGAGTTAAGCCGCGGCCTAAAATATTGGCAACAATTAGGGAAGAACTAAGAGCCGGGTTTGAAAGGCTGCAAGGTGAACTGTCCGGTCTTGGGGTCGCGGTAAAACCGGTAGGCCCTGCGGCCGGGATAGGAATCGAGGATGGTCTGCTCCTGTCCCTTGAGCTCCCGGACATAGATGTTGTCTCCGTCCAGAAAGGGCGATTGGAGCATCATGCCCATGGGATAGTAAAGCTCTTGGATCAGGACCAGGCTGTTGTTTATGTGCTGCGTTTCGATTTCCCGGATCAGTTCTCGTCCGACATCGCCCGCCCGCCGGGAAGAAAAAATCCGGACCGGAATGAAGATGAGCAATGCCAGCAGGACCAGGACCAGGAAATAACGGCCCAGACTCGGGTTTTTCCATTCCCTCGCGGCCAGGCTGATGCCCAATCCGCAGAGGATGAGCAGGGCGGCTGAACTTTCAAAAAGGAACCGGGGCTGGTAATACAGGTCCTGGAAAAAATAAAAAATATATCCGAGGGGAAGAGAAAGGAAGGTTGCGCCGAGCCAGACGGTTTTCTTGTCAATTTTGCGCAAGAGAAAGGGTAAAACCGCGATGACCAGGGCCGGGACCGCGAGTTCAAGCAGGTTTTGGGAAAGGGCCAGCAGCCGGGAATGGCACATGCGCAGGCCTTCCAACAAGGCATGCGGATGGGGAAACTGCCGGCTGCCGAAACCCAGGGCAATGGTCTTCCCGTATAAATACTGGTAACCGAAAACCAGGGTGTGGCCGGTGGTGAGATAGTTGTAATAGAAGAGCAGGGCCAACGGGATCACCGGGCCGAGGAGGAAAAAAACCGCCAGGCGTAAAGTCCGGCCCCGAGACCTGATGATCTCCAGGAGCACCATCGCCGCGCCGGGCAATGCGATCAGAAATGCGGTATAGGGCCGGATCGTAACCGCGAGGCCGAGGAAAAAAGTGGCCAGAAACGCGCGGCCTCCGCTTTTCCTTTCCAGGGTTTGCCAAAGCAAGAGCAGGAAGAGCAGACAGGCCGTTGCGCACGAGGTATGAGACATCATGGTGGAGTTCATGACGATCAGGTAAGGAGAAAATAACGCGAGCAAACTTGAAATCCGCGCGGGTTCCTCCCCAAACAGCTCGCGCGCCAGGCGGTAGATCAGGAGCAGGAGCGCCCCGCCGATAATCGGGTTCACCGCCCAAGGGGCCTTGAGCAACACCCCCAGCGAAAGGAGCGCCGGCCAGCCCGGGGTATATTGGGAAAGCCATTTCCCGTCTTTTTCGATCATATTGACAAAATGAAAAAATGGAAATGGCCCCGGCAGGGGCGCCCACAATTTGGCCCGGCTGAAAATCTTCGCTTGGAAAAGATAATCTACCTCGTCAATAATATGCGGGATGCGCTGGGCGAGCCATAGGGATGAAAGCAGATAAAAACCGATCCCGGCGCAGACGATCAGCGCCTGCCAGGGGCCCGCGGGAATTTGCATGACCTTTTTCCAGAACCCGCCGAGCAATTCTCCGCTCCTGCCCGCCGCCCCCGCGCTGCCCTTCCAGATCAAAACCGAGGCCAGGCCGGCCAGGGAAAAGAAGAGGCTGTGCGGGAAGGAGCTGTTTTTGAAAGGGATCAGGAGCAGCCAGAACAGGATGACGATCAGGATAAATTGAGGCCGGGAAAGGCCGCGGATTTCGGGCTGAATCAAACGCGCGATCAGGATGGAACTGATCCCGATCAAGACCATGGCGACGGCCAAAAGGACCGGGTTCAACGGGGCGATATTTATATTATAGAGCCATTGCCTGGGGATCAGGAGCTTGAGCGCAAAGAGCAGGTTCATCGAGATAAAACCGGCCAGCAAGGCCAAGGCGAATCCCGTAAGCAAGAATGCGACTGTCCAAGACCTGTCCTTCACTAGTCCAGATTATACCTTTTGAAAAAGCCCGGTAAACTGCGAGCGCAGCCCAGGCTGAAAAGGGCCACCGCCGCCGCGGCCGAGCCCGCCACCGCCAGGAGCCGGAACCAGAACTTCTTCAGGGCCTGATTATAGAATGAAACGCCCCGGCCGAAAACCGGCATCGAGCTTGTCCGCCGTAGTCCCGCGGATACGCGGGAGCGAAGGAGGATGGTCGGTTTCCGGTTAAGGACCCATAAAAGAGGAGAGGCTAGAATCTGGCCGCGGAGCGGAATCTAATCCCGTCGGGGGTGATGATGACGAGGCTGCGCTTGATTTTTTCTGCTTTTAGCCGCTCAAACTAGTGGCTTCCGCCAGGCTGGCGGCATATTGGATACAAGCCAGGATGTCCTGCTGTTTGAGGTTGGGATAGGCCTTGAGAACGCCCGGATAGCTCTCCCCGGCCGCGAGCAGGTCGAGGATGATATGCACCGGGATCCGGGTCCCCTTCAGACAGGGCTTGCCCGAACAGATTTTGGGATCAACTGAAATCCGTTTTTGAAAATCGGGTTTTTGTTTGTTTCTCCTCTCGTTGCTCTCGCGCGTAGCCCCTTTTTGTCAATCCAATGAATAATAATGTGTGGTTATTGTTTTTTGTCGTTTTGTGATCCAAAATAGTAGTTTTTTGTTGACG